>NZ_LWFT01001448.1:0-711 GCF_001635105.1 Oleiphilus sp. HI0079 | reverse complement strand
CCGAAGCGCTCGGGAAACTTAAAATCACTACCAATTTGTAGAGAGCTAAAATTTTGCGAGCGGCTTTCTTTTCTTGAAAAGCCTGCGTGTTGAATCTTGCCGTAGATCAGTTGCTGTTCACCCCAAAAGCGCGTGTAGCGGAAAATGCTGGTGCCCACGGCAAAGGTCATGGCCCTGTTGTGCGTCGATAAGTCTTCGGAGTATCCGATATCAAAAAATGGTACGAGTTTCAGCTTTTTGCTATCCCAGTAGTCTTTTTCTAGGCCCAAGGCTACGGTGATGGTAGACGCATCTTCAAGAGGTCTGGTTTCTTCAATCTCATCATATGCAAAGTTAGCCAGACCCACTGATATGGGAATGCGCAAGTGAACGTCTTCCAAATAGTCAATGTCATCCCAATCCGGGTCGAATACCAATGGGATATTAAACACTGTGACATCATTGCCTGAAGAGCTATAAATACCCGAACCAAAGTAGGTTGAGAACGCAAAGTGCGGCGCGAGTTGTTCCTCTGCCTTGGCATTGTTCACCGGTACGCAAAGCGCAAACAGGGTTGCGAGTATGTATACAATGGGCATGGTTAAACGAGTAGACATGAAAGGCGACTGGGACATCCTTTCATCGTAACAATAACCTATTGATCGAGACCAGTTCTTCGCCTAAGAATGTTTGCCTAAATAGCGATTTTGATCGAAGAGTCGCACCCAGTGA
>NZ_LWFT01001447.1:0-897 GCF_001635105.1 Oleiphilus sp. HI0079 | reverse complement strand
CAAAAAATCCACCATGGACTGGAAAATGTCCGGCCTGTGTATCGGCGCAATGGTTTTAGTTCAGCGCCCTGCCGTCTATTTACTCAGCTTTGCTGCGATGACACTTCTTTTTCCTCAAGCGATGGGCGTGCTCCATTTTCTAGAGGAGCAATCTCTGTTCTTCGCGGTCATCGCTTTTCTACTACTTGAAGATTTATTTCATGGATTTGGCCATTGGATCTGTCACACAGGCGCGTTCAAAAATCCCTTTTTAAGGCGGATTCAAGCCTTTTATAAAGTCGCCCACAGACCTCATCATTTTAGTGGAAGTAACGAGCAAGCAGGGCAAGTGACTGCGACCCAGACATTCGTAGAAGGCTGGGCGTATTGGTTCGTCATGCCAAATTATTGGTTCCAATATATTTGGCTCTATCTAGGACTCTATGAGAGCTTCATCATCGGCATTACCATTAAGGGCCTGTGGTCTGTGCACAACCACGTTAATTGGCATTACGACCTGTATTTCTTAAATCATCCACAAGCTTGGGTGCGCAAAACCATGCGTGCTTTGTGCCATATTCTAATCTTCCCAACTCAGCATCATCACCACCATGCTCGTGGTCGAAACTCAGCGAAGAATCTACACAACCTGTTTGCCTTCTATGATTGGCTGTTATGGCGCACGCTTGTGATTGAAACCGAAGTACCCAAGAAGTACGGATGGCGTCAATCAGAGATAGAAGAGACAAGCGCGCTGAAGCGCTTCTTCAGTTTCGACTATCAACGCTACTTAGCCGCTCCCAGCAAGCCAAAACAAAGCAAATCTCAAAGCTGACATGTTTTCTAACTAAACTTTTTGGCTGCGACCCAAAAAGTTACCTAGACTACATTCACAGCGATTTTATGGAACGCGCACAT
>NZ_LWFT01001446.1:0-1620 GCF_001635105.1 Oleiphilus sp. HI0079 | reverse complement strand
CATCTTGCAGGCGAGCAGGAACGGTATATTCGATGCCCGTGCGGGGATCGGTTACTTGAATGGGAAACAGCGAGGCACAGCCGGAGAGTAAACAACTTACGGTGATGATAATACCAAGTTTCATGCGTCCCTCATGAAATGATCGATACAGGGCAAAGCCTAGAAGAATATTTAGAGATGAAATTAAAGAAGATAGGGGCGGGAAACGCAATGCGTGCTGGCCATCCTAGCCGGCGCGGTAAACCGCTGCATTACGTCCTTTTCCCTTTCACGACCACCATCCTTGGTGTGCTTCCCGCAATAGATTACGAGTCGCTGTAACAAATCCGTTTGTCTTCGCTATCCCTATGTGTGCATATTAAGGAATCGTTGGATGAGAAAATATAGGAGATCTCGTAAATGTCTGTAAGAGATCTCTTACATACCCATAGAGCGTGATAAAGAATGAAGACCATCAATACACAAGAGGCACAAGCGACACCACGACCAAGCCATACACAACCGCCACGGGCCAGCCTGTTTTAACAAAATCTTGCAGCCGATAACCACCGGCATTCATCACAATTAGGTTGGTTTGATACCCATAAGGGCTGACGAAGCTTGCGCTCGCCGCAAAGGTCACCGTCATCACCAGCACCATCGGGTCTGCGTTCATCGCGCCCGCCAGACCAAGCGCAAAAGGGAACATCAACGCTGCAGCGGCGTTGTTTGTTACCAGCTCTGTCAGAAACCAAGTCACAACATAGACGGACAGTATAATCGCCCAAAGCGGCATACTCATTAGCACCTCTGATGCTTGATGTGCGATTAAAGTGAATACGCCTGAACTCATCAACGCCTTTGAAAATAACAATGCTGTGGTAATGATTAACCATAATTGCACAGGTAGCCGTCGCAATACTTCTTGCCGATTAAGACAACCCGTTAAAAGGTAGAGCGCGAACAGCAAAACCAATCCTTGCAGTAATTCCACCATGCCGCTTGCAGCCAAGGCAATCACCGCAACAAAACCACCAATAGCCAAACGCCCTTGAGCATCACTTAGTATGTGGTCTGGCTCGACCCCGGAAACAAACACAAAGTTGTTACTGAGGTTATTACGACTGTGGAAGTCAGCACCCACTGCCAACACAAGGAAATCGCCAGCTTTGAGCTCTATCTCACCCAGCTTGCCTGATACGGCCTCACCGTCACGCTTTATAGCGACAACTGCCGCATCAAACTTGGCCCGAAAACCGGATGATTTAAGACTCTTGCCCACAAGATGACTATCTGGGCGAATAAGCACTTCGCTAAGGTTGCTGCCCATTACATTTTGGACGCTTGAAGGCTGTTTGTTCGCAAACAAAGACAGGCCGTTCATCTTCAATAACTGCTCTAGCTTGCCTACATCGCCATTGAAAATAAGGTGATCGCGCTCTTCAATTACCTCGTCTGGCGATACAGGGCTGATCAAACGTCCATCCCGAACAAGCTCAACTAAAAACAAACCTTCCAGGTTACGTAATCCATTGCTTTCAATACTCTTTCCGATCAGGGGGGACCCCATATCTGCCTGCGCATCCATTAGGTAGTGGCTCGCCATCCCGCTCTCTTGGGGTAGCTCTTTAAACTCCGGAC
>NZ_LWFT01001445.1:0-983 GCF_001635105.1 Oleiphilus sp. HI0079 | reverse complement strand
CCTCGTTACTATTCACGCATTGATGCACAATACCAAGCTCTTTCGCTTCGGATCCTTTGAATCGCGCACCGAATAAGGCCAGGCGTCTGGCTTGCGTTAGGCCTATGCGCGTCACAACAAAGGGTGCAATTTGCGCTGGCGGAATACCTAAACTGGTTTCTGGCAGGCCAAACTGTGTCGACTCTAAGCAGATCGCGAGATCTGAGATGCAAACGAGGCCAAACCCGCCTCCTAACACAGCACCCTCTGCAGCGACAATGAGTACCTGCGGGATTTGATTGGCGAAGGTAATCATTCGGCCGAACTCTCGATTGAGCGCATAGAACGGATCCTCTTCGCCTTCAGCTCGGGAGCCCATTGCTGCGCGCGCATTGGCCATATCTTTGATATCGCCGCCTGCACAAAAGTGGCCCTCGGCGCCACGCATGACCACCGCACGAATGGTTTCGTCGTTCTCTATCGCCTTGAAGACGGACATCAGTTCCTGAACCATCCGTAAGCTCATTGCATTTCGTGCTTTCGGACGGTTTAGCGTTACGTGTAGCGCGTGTTCCTTTTGCTCAAGAAGCAGCGTTTCACATACTGGTAGCGTACTCATTCGCGCTCCTTACTTCTTACGTTTTGGCAGGGTGCCCATCAACTTACAGATAATGCCAAGCATGATTTCATCGGCACCACCTCCGATCGAGACAAGTCGAATATCACGCATTGAGCGAGAAACTGGGTTGTCCCACATGTAACCCATTCCGCCCCAGTATTGCAGACAGCTGTCAGAAACTTCTCTGCCCAAGCGTCCTGCTTTTAGTTTGGCCATAGAGGCAAGCATCGTCACGTCTTTCTTATTAATGTAACCCTCTACACCTTGATGCACCATGCAGCGAAGTGCTTCGATTTCTGTCTGAAGCTCTGCCAAACGAAAGTGAATGACCTGGTTGTCGAGTAGTGGTTGACCAAATGTCTGACGCTCACGGCAGTAATCGATT
>NZ_LWFT01001444.1:0-859 GCF_001635105.1 Oleiphilus sp. HI0079 | reverse complement strand
CACTTGGTCAGAATGTCTGGTTCTGCGTCGGCAATACCAAATGATGCACTGACCTGAATTTTTTCGCCCTGCCAATCAATCTCCATGTCCTTGATTGCCCTTCTGATTCGTTCAGCTAACTGAAATGCGGCGTCTGCTTTTGAATTGCAGACGATGATACAGAGCTCTTCTCCGCCCACGCGGGCCGCAATTTCACCGGTACGCAGATTGCTCTGCACCGCGTTTGCTACTTGTTTCAAAACAATGTCGCCCGCTTGATGGCCCCATGTATCGTTTACATATTTGAAATGATCCAAATCGACTTGCACCAACGACATGGGTGTTCCATAACGCTGAAAGCGTTCAAATTCCTGATCTAGGCGGTTTTGAAAGTATCGCTTATTGTACAAGCCAGTTAAGCTATCACTTAACGCAAGGTCGGTCATGGTTTGCTCTCGTTTGCCAATCATGAAGCCAATAGAGGCAAACATGATTCCGCCTATCACCGTAATATAGGCGTACAGAAGAACGTCAAAGGCTTCTTCCGAGAAAGGGCTTCTGCCAGCCAGCCATTGAATAAGTATCCAGCCAGATGGCAGGACAATGGCTAAAGAGAAGCCGTAAAGAGCTCTGAGCGCAGGCAGGGAGAGGCTGCGCGTAATAAAGTTATTCGCGAACCGAATGGAACTGTTTTGAATGATCGTCATAGTTCGGCCATCGTAAGTGCAACATTCGTATTTTTATCTGACTTTGCCGGCAGTTATCACAAGCGGATATCCAAATTATTATTTTGCGCTTATTCCTTTGGGTTGTATATAGAACAGATATTAACCAGTCGCCACTTATTTATTGCATGGTGCTCTTGCATGCTTTTTAATCA
>NZ_LWFT01001443.1:0-1245 GCF_001635105.1 Oleiphilus sp. HI0079 | reverse complement strand
TTACTCTCAAAAACATAAGATATGGTATTGCAAATAGCCAACCCTCAGATATTCAAGAAGACTTGGCGACGAAAGTCACACTAGAGTCTGGTTTGGCATCAACCGAAATTGGGATGTGGTTCCTGTTTAGAAAACCACCAACGAAAGTGAATTACAAAAACATTTCTTGCCCGGTTCTTATCGTGTCAGGACTGAAAGATAAGATCACACCGCCAAAATTGCAGCAGAAAATTCATAGCCGGTTCCGATCTCCAGCATCCCTTCGCCTGTTGGAAGAGGTCTGTCATTGGACAATCGGCGGAACATACTTACCACGCGTAAAAGCGCATATTTTTAGCTGGTTAAGTGAACAGCGCACGAGAGAAGGGTTCAAATATGCTGAAGCAGAAAAATATCGAAGTGCTTAAGACTTACTTTAGACTTTAAACCCAGGATCGCTCGATACACATTTGAATCAATGTTAGAGCGAACTAGGTACGACAGTGACCTCTAAAGAGCCAACCTCCATATGCTTTATTTCCCAACTACCCGAGGAGTCTTCAACTGTGGAACTCCTACGTAGGTCAGCTGCACGTGTGTAGACCAGTAACAAAGCCTCGCCATCAATACCGGTTTGATCAACCTCTATGACGGATTTGAGATACCCGTAGTTACTCCATGTTTCAGCATGCGATTCTGCCGATAGATTGGTAATAATCCGCGTAATATTTTTATCTCGATCGAGCATCACAACCTGAGGTATAAATGCGCCATGCTCGATACCCTGTTTTTTGTAGGATTTAACGAAGGTCTTTAACGTAATCAGGAAGTTTTTCCGCACTTCAGGAAGCCGAACTAAACGATAGCGACTGTCACCATCGACAAAACGATAAGAGAAGTCTTCTCGGTTTATAGGTACATGTAGCCCCTTGTCACGACGAAGCTCCAAGATACCAACATTTGGGATTTTCTTACAACAGCGTCCCTCAAAGCGACTGAAGTAACTCTCTCGATTGCCCGCGGATAGGATTTGAGCAGCTACAGGGTCTGCATCCTGAGGTAACACGAGCTCCGACTGGGCATTGTCCGGAGAGTAAACCACCGCTTCACTCACCTGCTCTTCCATCTCGCGCCGGTTTACCTCTTGCTGCATGACTTGAGGGCTATAAAAGATAACATTCGAATCGCCTTCGTTATCAAATGTCACGAAAAAAGGACGTTCGCCATCGCTACCAACATTGCCCTGCAAAAGATCATCACTGTCAA
>NZ_LWFT01001442.1:0-491 GCF_001635105.1 Oleiphilus sp. HI0079 | reverse complement strand
TGATTTAGGGCGCCATCAAAGGCTGTGCCTTCTGGAGAACAGGCTGAAAAAAGGCTCTGTCTAGCGGAATGAATACGCAATACAGACTTAACCCGCTCTGCCAATAACGACAGTGAGATGGGTTTTGTTTGATAATCCCATGCTCCGAGTCTTAGGCCGAAGACCTGATCGATTTCATCTGAACGATCAGTTAGAAATACGATGGGTAAGTTAGCCCCTTGATCCAGCAATTTCCGGCAAATTGTGAAGCCGCCATCCGGGTCATCCTCAAGCACAACATCTAACAACACAATATCTGGTTTTACTTCAGATATACCCGCTAATGCGGATGCGACATTGGAGTAACAGTAGGGGGTAAAACCGCGGAGGGATAATGCCTCAGCATAATTTTGCTGTTGATCAATGTCGTCTTCTACTATCGCAATGCTATTCGTCATAAGGGCTATGGTTGCTTCCAATTGTCTTGAATTGTGTGACCCTCACTTTACCTG
>NZ_LWFT01001441.1:0-760 GCF_001635105.1 Oleiphilus sp. HI0079 | reverse complement strand
ATTAGTAATTGTTTGCCAGGGCGAAGGACGTCTCCTGGTGCCATCGAATTCCACTTCGCCAACTGCCGAATGCCAACCTTGTGCGCACGGGAAATGTCCCAAAAAGTGTCTCCGGCTTTTACTGTGTAGAAAACCTTTGATGCACCATTTTTTCCTTGCACTTTTGTTTGTACGCTGGCGATGCGGTTTTGCTCGCTAAGGTTGTAGAACCGTTTGTTTTGAGATGCAACGGGGATCAATAACTCCTGTCCCTCATATATACGATTCCCTCGAAGCTTGTTTACTTGGGCGATGAGCGAAGGTGTCGTATGAAATTTGCGAGCAATTCTTGCCAAGGCGTCGCCTTTCTTTACCTTGTAACTGTCCCAAGTAAGTCGCTCAGATTTAGGAATGGAAGCCAGCCGTTGTTCGAACTGCTCTGATTTCGTTACGGGCATGAGCAGCCGGAACGGCCCACTTGGCGGTGTTGCCCACTGGTTTAACCCCGGGTTTAATTGATAAATCTCTTCAATATCTAGCTCGGCAATATTTGCTGCTTGTGCAAGGTCAATTTGGCTATCCAATTTCACAACGTCAAAATAAGGCTGATTGGGGATGGATTTTAGAGTGATATTATACTTTGCCGGATCAGCGACGATCTTTGAGATCGCAAGGAGTTTTGGAACGTAGGCTCGGGTTTCTCGCGGCAGTTTCAATGACCAGAAGTCGGTTGGTTTCCCTGCTTTAAGATTGCGCCTTATTGAGCGCGCTACTCGACCTG
>NZ_LWFT01001440.1:0-902 GCF_001635105.1 Oleiphilus sp. HI0079 | reverse complement strand
AAGGACTTTCTAGCTTAGGCAGTTCCTTCAAGCCAGATAAAGTGTTGTACGTTGCGGGTTGCGCGAGTTGCGCGATGAGGGTGTTGTTTGTATAGTCGCGCCCTCATCCTCAGTTGTTTTAACGCAGTTTGATACACGCCAATGCAACACTTTTTTTCACATAGCACGGCCGGAATGCAAAACCGCTTTATGGTGTTTGCGTTCGTGTTTGCGGTGCTTGTGCATGTTGTCTTGTTTTTTCTGCTAGATGGGCTTTTCAAGCCGAAAGCCTATGTGGCCGATCAGACTTCCTATCGTGTATCGCTAAATGCACGCGCAGATGACTCGCAAATTACCCCAGACCCCGAGTCAGTCGTTCATATCCCCGCCAGTCAACCTTCGCCAGCAAAGGCAGAGCCTCAAACACTACCTAAAAAAACGATTGAAAAGACCTCGCCAGAGCCGCTAAAAAAGATCGCAAAGGCAGATCAAACGGAAGCTTTAAAACCTGATGTGGAACGCCAAGTACCGCAGCAGCTTGCACAGCCCACTAAGAAAGCGACAGCGAAAAGTGTTCAGCAAATTACCAGCACTGAATTTAAGCAAAGACGCATTAGTCAACCGGAACGAGAAGTCAAAAAGCCGGAGCAAGAAGAACCGGAAGCCAAGAAACGGCAGGTTATTAATGAGCAGGCAAGCGCTGATATCGATGCCAAGCCCAGCGATTCAGCAGATAGCGAGCCGGCTAAACAGGAAGCAGTCGCAGAACAGGCGCAAGCGAATGAAACCCCGGCTGAAGAGCCGCTGCCAAAAGTTCGCGAGCCGCAATTTCAAATAGGCAGCGCAAACAATCCGAAGCCAACCTATCCTCAAAGAGCCATCAACCGTGGGTGGGAAGGTGATGTGGTGCTGGGTGTCCATAT
>NZ_LWFT01001439.1:0-722 GCF_001635105.1 Oleiphilus sp. HI0079 | reverse complement strand
CACTGATCTTTTTCTCGAGCCCCAAACCTGCCACGAGGGCAAAGTAGCCCAAAGACTCGTCTTCATATTGCACAAAAACATCGTCTTCAAGCTCTGTCGAACCGATCGCCGCACCAATTTTCCAAAACGGTCTGAACGCGTCATCATCACCGAAGGCATATCGAATATTTCCACCTACACCGACAACGCCGTTATCAAATGCGTCGTAGTCTTCGAGCTCTAGATAACCCTCAAAACGGGCGCCGGAAACTTTTTTCGCGCCAAACTTGAAACGCACACCAGTACGATCAAAGGTCTCCGAAAGCGAAATACCCGCCGCTTTTCCATTGATTTTCGATTCACCTGTAAACAACTCTAAACCTAAAATCGTTTGTGAAGCTTGCGTCTTAGCCGACTCGTCTTGCGACTCTTCTTGCGACAATACCTTCGCTGTCTCTTCTGCATGGGCACCAAGGGCAAGTGCACCCAACAACAAAGAACTTACGATGCGCTTTTTGCTTACCATTCTTATTTCCTGTTTTGTATTTGAATTTTTATAGGACAAAAAAATACCCCTCAGACGAGGGGTATTTTCATCGAGAATATTACGGGTATTACTCTTTGCCGTAAACGTTGTTTTCCTGCTCTTGAACACGAATAAAGGTTGTCCGCTTTGAAAGCTCTTTCAAGCTTGCTGCACCGACATAAGTACATGTTGAGCGAACGCCACCGAGTACGTCTTG
>NZ_LWFT01001438.1:0-3455 GCF_001635105.1 Oleiphilus sp. HI0079 | reverse complement strand
CTTGCCGGTTATGCGGCGCTTGGCCCTTTTATTGACTTAGGTGTCTATCTGGTTGCAGGGATAACGTTACTCAGTGGTCTCAATTATATTCATATCTGGGGGCGACGAACTCGCGATGCTTTGAGCGAGGGTGAGTCGTGAGTCGCAAGGCTGCTCCGCAGCTCTTATTGGGGCTTGGGTTTCGCAAGGAATTCACCTTTGACAACTTTGTCTCTGTTTCTTCTTCTGACGTGGTTGCTCGCCTAAGGTCTGCGGTATTCGATAGCCAAGAGGCTTTTGTTTATCTTGCCGGTGGCTCAGGAAGCGGAAAAACTCATTTGAGCATAGCGTTACTTAATGCGGCTTTGGATAATGGCAAAAACGCGTATTATCTGTCTGCTCGCGATATTCTTTCCGTGGCGGCCGGTAATGAGCTAGGTAGTTATTTTGAATATTTTCAAGACTACGACTTACTCGTTCTAGATGATATCGATGCTTTTGCGTCAAACCCTGCTTGCGAGCAGGCTTTGTTTAATCTGTATAATCATTACAGGGACCTTAAGCAGCAGCTCGTTGTAAGTGCCAGAGTGGTTCCAATCCATAGTGAGTTCAAATTGCCAGACTTACGATCGCGTTTAGGTGCTGGCCTCATAATTAATGTTGATGCATTGAGTGATGAAGATAAAAAGTCTGCTTTAGTTTCGCGCGCACGCGAACGAGGTATGACGCTAAATAGCGAGGTGCTCAACTACATCTTCTCTAGAAGTTCGCGTAGTTTGGGCGCATTATTAGAGGTTCTCGATAAGCTAGATCATGCTCAGCTTGTCGAGAAGAGAAGCTTAACCGTTCCATTCGTCAAAAAAGTTCTAGATTGGTAAGTAAGATTTGTCTTGGTGATAGAGCTCAGGGAGTTAGTAAATGATACGCGTTGTGTTTAACCAAAAGGGTGGTGTAGGTAAATCGAGCATCACGTGTAATTTAGCCGCAATAAGTGCCTTTAGGGGGCGTCGCACGCTTGTCGTCGACCTCGATACGCAGGGGAATAGCACACATTATTTGCTTGGAAAACCTTCAGACGAGCTCGCGCCAACCATTGCTGATTTTTTTGAACAAACCTTGTCTTTTAATCTGTTCAATAAGGACTCAAGTGAATTTGTTCATGCGACACCCTATGAAAATTTATCTGTGATGCCATCCAGTCCAGAGCTGGAATTTCTAGAGCGCAAACTCGAAGCCAAGCATAAGATCTATAAACTTCGTTCTGCGCTGCGAGATATGGAAGAGTATTTTGACGATATATACATCGACACGGCGCCCGCGCTTAATTTTTACACGCGCTCTGCACTGATCGCCGCAGACAAGGTCTTAATTCCATTTGATTGCGACGACTTCTCTCGTAAGGCGTTGTACCAGATTATGGGTGAGCTACAGGATATTCAGGAAGATCATAACGAGGGTCTCCAGGTCGAAGGTATCGTGGTAAATCAGTTCCAACCGCGTGCCAGTCTGCCTCAAAAGCTGGTTGACGAATTAATTGAAGAGGGGTTGCCCGTGCTTGATGTAAAGCTTTCGGCGAGTGTCAAAATGAAAGAGTCTCATCAGAACAACAAACCGTTAATTCACTTTGCACCCAAGCACAATCTGACCGAGCAGTTTCTTGCTCTGCATCAAGGTTTGGCGGAGTCTCTAGAGGAGGCCTAAGCTTTTCTTAGCTGGTCTTGACCGAAAGGCAGGGTGATCTGATCTCCGGAATGCAAACCTTCTTGGGTGTCCGTTTTGGCAAGAAAGTCGATAAGTGGCCCAATAGAGAGCGCTTGAGAGTACAAGAAGCCCTGCACGTAATGGCATTTGTTTTTCTGTAGAAAGGCCTCTTGTGCTGGTGTTTCAACGCCAGAGGCAAAGGTCTTAATACCAAGTTGTTTAGCAATCGTTAGCAAGGTCTCTAGTATTATTCTGTGCTGTTTGTTGGTGAGGCAGCTTGTCACTAGGCTTCTATCAATCTTAATGATGTCAATGGGTAACGCATTGAGTTGGTTAAGCGATGAAGATCCCGTTCCGAAGCCGTCGATTGCTATGAGGCACCCGAAGCTTTTTAACTTCCTTAAAATTTTTAGCGCGTCATCGCCCACTTGTACCAAGGTATTTTCTGACAGTTCGAGAATGAGTTGTTTAGGATTAAAGCGATGTGTCTCGCAAGCATCGGACAGCATCTGAAGAAGCCTTGGGTGGTTGTATTGTCGTCGTGTTAGATTGAAGGCGATTGGCAACTCTTGAACATGTTGTTCGCTTAGAATCTTGCATTCGGCGCAAAGCTGATTGATTGACCATTCACCAATTTGTTGGAGTAGGCCCGTTTGGTCTGCGATGTTTATAAACTCATCGGGCATAATCACGCCTTTCTCAGGGTGATTCCAGCGAGTAAGTGCTTCAAGTGCGATGATCTCGCCACTCTTTGTGTCCACAATGGGTTGATAATGAAGAGAGAATTGTTGTTCTTTAAGTGCGACTCTTAGATCTTTTTCTATTTCGATTTGTCGAATCATTTCACTGTTCATATCTTCACAGTAAAACTGGACGTTGTTGCGCCCGTTATTTTTCGCTCGATACATCGCCATGTCGGCGTTTTTAAGTAGCGCTTCATAGGAACTTGCATCTTCAGGACACAGTGTGATGCCGATGCTAGAGGTGATAATAAGCTCATTGCCTTTTATGGTTACGGGCTTGGTAATACTCTCTAAAATGTTGCGCGCCACGACCTCTGCACCGTCTTGGCCAGAAACATTAGGGAGCAGGATAGCGAATTCGTCGCCACCGAGCCGGGCAATCGTATCCTCTTTCCGCACGCTCCGCTGAAATCGTGATACAAGCTCAATTAAAAAATCATCGCCTCCATCGTGCCCAAGGGTGTCGTTGATCTTTTTGAAGTGATCGATATCAATGCTCAATAGCGCAAGACATGAATCATAACGCTTCGCTGTTTCAATGCTTTGCTTGCAGCGATCCTCGAACAGGCGCCTATTGGCAGCACCTGTCAGTGAATCAAAGTGTGCAAGATAGTGAAGTTGATTCTGTGTTTTACGAATGCTCGATATGTCCTGCCCAATCAATAGAAACTGGCCGTGCTCATCCAGTTCTTCATCAGAGATATAGTTGATATTCCAAAGCATTGACAGCTCTGTTCCACTCGATGTGAGAAGGCTTGTTTCGACATTTTCTTGATTTGTATTGCTCGCTGCTGCTTTCCTCAGCCGCCAAATAAACGATTCATGTTCTTCTTTGGGAATGGATAATCGGAGAAAATCTTTGCCGAGCACGGATTCATACCGATACCCGCTGGTCGCTTCTGATGAGCCGTTCCAATGCTTTATTAGGTAGTTGTCATTGATGACAATAACGGGGATTCCAGCGGTTTCGATAAGTGCTCGGTATCGCTTATTTGTCTTTTCTAGGCTGGCTTCAATCGTGTGGCGCGTTTC
>NZ_LWFT01001437.1:0-1611 GCF_001635105.1 Oleiphilus sp. HI0079 | reverse complement strand
GCAGATGCAACAAACGGCTATTTTCGCTTGGGCTACAGCGCAAATAGTATTGCCATGGGAGGCGCTTCAACAGCAACAGCACAAGATGCAATGGCAGGGGCAAGCAACCCTGCATTGGCATTGAACATCGACACGAACTTTACTGCAGCGGTGAGTCTATTTGCTCCGGATCGTGGTTTTACAGTCGAAGGTGGCGGTCCAGCGGCACCCCCTGAGTTTGGTCTTCAACAACAAGACACCTCGTCTGACAGCCATTACTTTGTGATCCCCTCTTTTGGTTATAACCGCATCATCGATGAAGACTTTGCGATCAACGTCAATGTGTACGCCAATGGTGGAATGAACACCGACTATAGCGAATCAGTATTTTATGCAGGCGAGACGGGTGTCGATCTTTCACAGATGTTTATCAGCACCTCGTTTGCCTACAAGGTAGCCGAGACCACACACATTGGTATCGCACCGATCATTGCAGGCCAACGTTTCAAAGCGCGCGGTTTGAACAGCTTTGCAGGCTTCTCTCAAGACCCAACAAAGCTAAGCGATAACCAATACGATTATTCCTTTGGCTATGGCGCTCGCTTTGGGGTCTGGCATGGTCTAAACGAGAACTGGAGTTTTGGCGCGAGCTATCAAACAGAAACCAAGTTCCAAGAGTTCGAAAAATACGAAGGGCTTTTCGCTGAAAACGGCGCGTTTAATATTCCTGAAACCTACAACCTGGGTTTGGAGTTCAAACGCAGCAACTACACAGTCGCATTTGATTATCAGCGAATCAATTATTCGGATATTCAATCTGTCGGAAATCCAATGCTGCCCGCACTGGCTCCAGGAAGCCTCGGTACCGATGGCGGCCCCGGTTTTGGCTGGCAAGACATGAACGTTTATGAGCTAGGGTTTGCGATTGATGGTGCAAGCGACAACACCTATCGATTTGGTGTCAGCTATGGTGAACAACCAATACCAAGCTCTGAAGTGCTTTTTAATATTCTCGCGCCAGGCGTTCAGGAGTGGCACTTTACTGCGGGCTATGAGTTTGGGGTGAATGATGTGGATTACGCATTCGCATTGATGTACTCACCAAGCAAGTCGGTGAAAGGTCGTAATCCCTTGCTAGGTAGTCAAGAACAAACCATCGAACTTGAGATGTCTCAAATCGAACTGACCTTTGGGGCTAACTTCTAGCTGACCGCAAAGTCGAAAAGCTGCGTCATAAACACAAAGCGCTGCCTTCGCCTTAAACGCCGACGGTGGCTCTTTGTTCTTCTTGGTCAAACACAACCAATCGTTACGTCCTTCTCTACTTTGCCCTTGAAATAACGCTCAACTAACAGACACAAAAAAACCGNATGGTTCTAATATGCGGTTTTTTTGTGTCTGAGGAGAGAGATTATGAGTTGCGCTTTCTTGCTAATCTCAAACCTGCGAGACCAAGACCTAACAACGCAAGTGTCGCTGGCTCTGGCACATCAGTAGGCGGCTCATCATCCGGTACGACGGAGGAACGATAGTACAGAGATACGTGAGAAAGGCCTTGCGGATTTTCACTGGAATTCGTCGCTGTACCATTTGTTTGCCAGTTGATCGCATCGATATTTCCTAACGGCGCGT
>NZ_LWFT01001436.1:0-1170 GCF_001635105.1 Oleiphilus sp. HI0079 | reverse complement strand
TGTTGATAAGAAAATCGGAGACTACAGAGGGTTGCCAAATCGCCGGCACAATAGCAAAAGGGCTGATATCATTGAGTCCCAGCTCCCAAGCACCACCTGCCGTGGTCCACTCCACAGCGTCTAGCTCGCCGCTTTCTAGCGCAGGCCTAATTTCATCAGGAGTTAGCGGAATCGTGAATGCACTCGCGGCCTCAGCGAGCACCTCGCTCGGTAATCCGGGCCCAATTCGTACTTTTTTATTCTCTAAATCGTCTAGACCAGAAATCGGCTCGCGGGATAGTAGTCCAAACTCCATTCCTGGCCACCAAGCAGGCCGCCATACTATGCCTTTTGGCTCAGATAACTGATTGGCGAGTTTGATCCCCTGTTCTTCGAAAAAGAAGATCATAGAGGCATCAATATTCATCAAGTCAAAGGGGCCAGCATTCATCACGGCCCAAGCAGGATCTTGTGCTGACCACCAATTCGGCCATCCGTTACCCATTTGCACAGTACCTTGGCGCACTGCATTAAAAATATCCGGGCCGCTAGCCAAGCTCTTTGCGCCTCCGGGGTAAGCCGTAATATCGAGCCGTCCGCCCGACATTACTCTTACCTTGTCGGCCATCACAATTAGCTGTTGATAGTCGACACTCGACTCAACCGCTTGCGATTGCAGCTTCCACTCAAAGGTTTTGTTTGATTCTGAGTTACTGCAGGCAGAAAGCAGAAAAACAATCGTTGGTATGAGCAGAGAAAAACGTGCTGTCTTACTATACGTACTGTACTTGGAAGTATTCATGTCGAAAGCGCATCGCGAAAGCCTAATTAGTTACATCCAGTGTAGTACATTCGCTTGAGAACACGATTAAAAATCAACCAGTTAATTGTATGTGTATTTATATTTCCCCGGCACTCGCTATGCGACGCAGCGCTTAGAACGGACAAGGACATTCAACACGAAGGCGCTGTTTCGATATAGGGTGATCAAAGCAGATCTCAGACGCATGCAACATCAATCTATCGGCCATGTGAAACGCTTCGTCCGAAGCGTATAAGTCGCAGCCAAGAATGGGATGGCCTATCTGCTGGCTGTGTATTCTCAGTTGGTGGGTACGGCCGGTTACAGGGCAAAACAGCACTCGGGTCGCAAACACGTTTTCTGCGTATTCAAGCACCTTGAAACGCGTT
>NZ_LWFT01001435.1:0-812 GCF_001635105.1 Oleiphilus sp. HI0079 | reverse complement strand
GCCTGAAAATCCGGCAAACCAGCTATCGCGAAAATCATTCGTCGTTCCAGTTTTACCGGCAGTTAATAGCTGACTCGGCAAGGACTGATAGGCTGAACGTCCGGTGCCATTGCGCATCGCCTCTTGCATCCCACTTTGCAATAGATAACTCGCTTGGGGAGAAATCACCTGTTCGACCTCAAAAGTAAAACGTGAAAGCAATTCACCTTGGTGATTCGCCACTTCACGAATCGCGCGCAGAGGCATATTAAATCCATTACTGGCGATGGTTTGATAGAACTTGGCAACGTCAAAAGGCGTCATCGACTGCGCGCCAAGAAGCAGCGAGGGATAGGGGTTTAGGGCTTCGCTTACTCCAAGTCTTCGCAAGCTCTCATGGACTCGAGTTAGGCCGATATCAACACCAAGCCTAGCAGCCGCTAAGTTATAAGAATTAGCAAGGGCTTCGACAATCGCCACCTCGCCGTGAACCTTATTGTCGAAATTGCTTGGCGTCCAACGCTCTCCATTCTCAAATTCTAGCGCAAAGGGAGAATCGGTAATTCGAGTCGCCAGTTGGTAGCGTTCAGGTTGCTCTAACGCCGCTAGATAAATAGCAGGCTTAATGAGCGAACCGACAGCGCGCTCCGCATCAAGCGCTCTATTAAATCCGTGATAACGTGGATTTCTACCACCAAGTAAAGCCATCACTTCACCGGTACCAACCTCGGTGATCACTGCGCCGGCTTCAAGCTTGGCGGTTCCTGCTGACTGCTTTCGATCAAGGGTTTTGATACCAGTGGTCACCGCACGCTCAAGATTCTTTTGCAGCT
>NZ_LWFT01001434.1:0-850 GCF_001635105.1 Oleiphilus sp. HI0079 | reverse complement strand
TATCTGAGTTTCAGGGTGAAAGATACGGGTATAGGGATGTCTGAACAGGAGCTGAAACGAATCTTCAATCCCTTTACTCAGGCCGACCAGTCAATCACAAGAAAGTATGGCGGAACCGGTTTAGGTCTTGTGATTTGCGAGAAGATTGTACACTTGATGGGAGGGAATATTTCCGTTAAAAGCAAACAGGGCAAAGGATCTAGTTTCCATATCTTGATCCCCTACCAAGAGGTGACGGCAGAAGCACTTGAAGTGGTCCCAGATCAATCATTGGAACACGCTCCGGAAGTATGTGATAGACAAGATTTGAAGTTACTTGTTGTGGATGATCAACTAATCAATCTTGAGGTTGCAGCAATGATCTTGAATGAGCTGGGCTATGAATGTCAGCGTGCAACAAGCGGGCGTCAGGCGTTGGAGATGATTGAGCAGGAACGGTTTGATATTGTCTATATGGATAGGCAGATGCCAGAGATGGACGGTTTAGAAGCGACACGCAAGATTCGAGCATTTACGCAATCAGACACAGCTCCTTGGGTAGTTGCGCTAACGGCGAGTGCAAGGGAAGAAGAAAAAGAAGAATATCTAGCAGCCGGTGCAAATGCTTTTTTAAGCAAGCCGGTTGATATGCAAAGCTTCAGCTCCTCTATTGAATCCTTCTTAAAGTTCACTTCGTCGTCCCAGCGAGCGCGATTGGCGTAGGCGGTAATCCATTGATTCTATATGTATTGTAAGGGGTAAGATCGCGCAGATGTTTACGCGTAATATTACCTTTATAACGGTCACCCAGCCCATAGATCACAGTGGTATCAGTCTGCAATCGCATCTTTTTATTCAATCTGCGTATAAA
>NZ_LWFT01001433.1:0-929 GCF_001635105.1 Oleiphilus sp. HI0079 | reverse complement strand
CCTCAGGCATTTCGTCGTGGCTAGCACAAATGCGCTTCACGGCGGCTTCGATAATGTCCAAGCCTTTAATGAGATTTTCTTCTGTAATCACGAGCGGGCAGAGCGTTTTGATCACTTGCCCATCAGCACCACTGGTTTCGATGATCAAGCCTTGCTTGAAGCACTCTTGGGTAATTTTGTTCGCTAGCTCGCCATCAATACAGTTCAAACCCTGCATCATGCCTCGACCGCTCACGTAAAAATTTCCTTCTCCGTATTGACGAGCAATCGCATTCAGGCGTTGAGAGATAATCTGACCCTTGGTTTGCACCTCAAGTTCAAACTTGCGGTCAGACCAATAATGCTCGAGCGCAGCTTTTGCCGTCACGAATGCCAGATTGTTGCCGCGGAAAGTACCGTTATGTTCACCGGGCTTCCATTGGTCTAACTCCGGCTTAAGTAAGACAATGGCAAACGGCAAGCCGTAGCCACTCAAAGACTTCGACAGGGTAACGATATCCGGCTTGATGCCAGCTTCTTCAAAACTAAAGAAACGTCCAGTACGCCCACAACCCGCTTGAATGTCGTCCACAATTAACAACACATCATGCGCGCGGCACACCTTCTCAAGATTACGCAACCATTCTGCACTGGCGGCATTAATGCCGCCCTCGCCTTGAACAGTTTCAACCAAAACGGCTGCAGGCTTGTCGATACCACTGGAACTATCACTTAACACCTTGTCGAGGTAATAGGTGGTATCAAGCTCGTCCCCTAGATAGCCATCAAAAGGCATTCTTGTAACACCGGGAAGGCTCGTACCTGCCGCACCGCGGTGATGTTGATTCCCCGTCGCCGCAAGCGCACCAAGGCTTACGCCATGAAAGCCATTGGTAAAGGAAATAATATTCTCTCGACCGGTTACATTGCGCGCCAACTTCATCGCGGCT
>NZ_LWFT01001432.1:0-705 GCF_001635105.1 Oleiphilus sp. HI0079 | reverse complement strand
TCTCCACAGAAACCCATGGTCTTTGATTTTTCCTTGCTTCTCGGAAAGAGTGAAATCGAGGTATATGTCCCCTGCCTGAACTAGCTTTAAAAATCTTAGAATAGAGGGCCACTTACAATATCGAACCGACTCAATGACGCAATACTCTGCATCACCTTTCTTAAACGAATTAACTGCTATAAAAGCTGTCTGACTGTGCTTAGATAAAAGAGCTTCTTCCAATTGCTCAGCGTCATACTCCATGACTTTATTGCCATGCCTGAACACTTCTACGAGATGTCCATTTACGTTTAAGTTAAATCCCAGAGTATCAGGATTACTGCTAAAAGATGTATATAGCGAATTACGACTTTTCTTTTGGTCATACGACGAGTGCTCATTGAAAAAGTCGTTTTTGTTTGCACCATTTTCATATCTTGTGGGTATTCTTGAAAACAAGGTCTGCAGTGTTTTACCTTTCTTAGTTTTCAGCTCAATACCCATAAAATCGGCTTCTTTACTGCTGTTAGCTTTAATTCCAAGTGCCTGTTCCAGCGCTAACCCAAATCTTCCAGAGCCCTTTGAACTGACCTTGATAGGGCCAAGGCCTTGTAGCTTAGAGAATAGAATTTTATGCGGTTCAACTGCTGGTATTGGAGAGCGATCCAAGTGATCTAGAACTATTAGTTTTAGTAAGCGCTGGTAATTATGAAAGGGTTTGAGACC
>NZ_LWFT01001431.1:0-919 GCF_001635105.1 Oleiphilus sp. HI0079 | reverse complement strand
GGCAGTAGCCGATTTCAGCATTCTCTGACCATTTGGCGACGCCTGAATTAGGTTGGATCTTGTCGACAAGGCAACGTAGCAAGGTAGATTTGCCAACACCGTTTTCACCAATAACCGCGAGTTTTGCGCCCGCTTCAAGAATGAGGTCGTCTGAGGTGAATAGGGTTTCACCGTCATAACCGTGAGAAAGACCTTCTAATGTGAGCGCTTGACGATGCAATTTTTTATGTTGTTTGTAGCGGATGGATGGGCTAACTCGGCTGGATGCTTTAACTTCATCGAGCTGAATCTTCTCCATGCGCTTGGCGCGCGACGTCGCTTGCTTTGCTTTTGAGGCATTTGCAGAAAAGCGGTTAACGAAAGACTGTAACTCTTCGATCTCAGCACTCTTTTTGGCATTTTCTGAATGCAATTGTTCCTGAACCAAGCTCGCTGCGGCGGTATATGCCTCGTAGTTGCCCGGATAAATACGCAGTTCACCGTAGTCGATGTCGGCCATGTGCGTACAGACTTTGTTCAAAAAGTGACGGTCGTGCGAGATGATGATCATGGTACATTTTCGCTCATTGAGTATCTCGGCTAACCATTCGATTGTATGAATATCCAAGTTGTTGGTAGGCTCATCAAGAAGCAGTATGTCTGGGTTGGCGAATAGCGCTTGCGCGAGTAATACACGTAGTTTCCAGCCGGGGGCTACTTGCGCCATTAGTCCAAAATGCAGTTCTTCTTCAATGCCTGCCGATAACAAGAGCTCACCTGCGCGACTCTCTGCGCTGTATCCATCCATCTCTGCGAAAAGCGTCTCTAACTCGGCAACGCGCATGCCTTGTTCTTCGCTCATTTCAGGCAAGCTGTATATGTATTCTCGCTCCTGCTTCACTTCCCAAAGTTCAGCATCGCCCATAATGACGGTGTCGAC
>NZ_LWFT01001430.1:0-829 GCF_001635105.1 Oleiphilus sp. HI0079 | reverse complement strand
CTTTTATGGGGGTTGAGTCGAATACCATTAAATTGGTTTCGCGTTTGATTGAAAAAACGGATTGTCTTGTGGTTAGTCTTGTTGCGCTGCGAAGAGATGATGGTACTGGTTTTGATATGGTGTTCCGCAAGGCGGACCCTGAAATCTACAGTAGCGACCTACTGACTTCGGTAACAGCGATGAATCGCACGGTAGAAGCGTGTGTGCGTGATCGGCCCGAGCAGTATCAGTGGGAATACAAACGTTTTAAAGATGCCCGTAAGGGTAGTCGTCATACATACGGGCCATGAACGTATCTCGCACCGTCGTTTGCTTAAAATGGGGTGACATGTATGGCCCAGAATATGTGAATCGCCTCTTCGCGATGGTCAGCCGCAATGTGGATTCGCCCGTTCGCTTTGTCTGTTTTACGGAAGATGCAACTGGCCTTCGTGATGACATCGAGATAAAAGCACTTCCTGACTTTCCAGAGCCCCCCTACAAATACGCTCGCTATTGTTCTGCTTGGCGTAAGCTCGCCTTGTTTGATGCCGCCAAGTTAGGCCTTGAAGGCCGAGTCTTATTTCTTGATCTGGATATTGTGATTTTGCGATCTATAGAGCCTCTATTTGAAGGCGCTGCGCCGTTTATGATGTTGGAAAACTGGTATCAGCCTGGAAAGGGTCAGGCCTCTGTAATGCGTTTTGATGGCGATAGCATGAAGCCTGTTTTAACGCGTTATCTTGCGGATCCGATTGCGGTGTTGGAAGAGTTCGTGACAGAGCAGGAATATATTTGGGCGAAAGCCATTAGTGGGGCATCATTTTTTGATGATCGCTTGTGCCTTAGT
>NZ_LWFT01001429.1:0-1613 GCF_001635105.1 Oleiphilus sp. HI0079 | reverse complement strand
TCTTTGCGAACCGAGTGAAGTTCTGCATTTCCCGGCAGAGTGTCGCCCACTCGATAGCTCTCTGTAGAACGGTCGGGGCCCTCAATCAATGCGGTGGCGTGTTTTTGGCTTTCGGACGCAGAGACTCCGGTTAGTGTCAGACGTAGATTTGTTTTTGGGAGCTCTTGGACGTCCTGCTCAACCGCCTGTGAAGCGTTGAAACTGCCAAACATCGAGTAGTCGGCGATATTACGGTTGGTTGGCTTGTTCTGTTGTGCATTGGCAGATGGGAGAGAGTCTGTCGTTGATATCGACTGACCGAGATTTTTCGAGGTGGCTGTGGCGCCAGAATATTCAAGATAAAGCGGATAGAGCTGAAAGGCACTCAAGCCGATGCTTGCGAGAATAATAACAAGCGCAATCAGCAAAGGTAGTCGCTTGTGTAACATCCAGAATTACCCCAAAACAAAATGCTAGCGTACGCTAGCTAAGCCAAACATGCTGTTCAATGTATCACAACATGTTTGGCTTGGTGCTTAATGTGCTGTTAGATTTTGAAGTTGTTAATCAGCGTTTCGAGGTTGTCCGTGCTGTTTATAAGTTGCTCACTTGCTTTAAATGCGTCATCGGCATGGGCTTGAGATTGACCGCCAAGGTCAGAAATCTCACTGGCACTTTTCTGAATGTTTTCAGTCATCATGGCTTGCTCTTCTGCTGCGCCCGCAATTTGCTGACTCATATCTACGATGCTCGAAACACTATCCACGATCTGCTCAAGTGCCTGGCTAACCTCTGAGCTGTGGGAAACAGTCTCCTCCGTTGAACTATGGCTCTTGTTCATGGAGTCAACGGCTAACGCGACGCCCTTGTGCAATTTATCAACCATCTTGTCGATGTCTTCGGTTGATTTTTGGGTGCGTTGCGAAAGGGTTCTTACTTCGTCAGCAACAACCGCGAAACCTCGGCCCTGCTCGCCGGCGCGGGCAGCTTCAATTGCTGCGTTTAATGCGAGAAGGTTAGTTTGTTCTGCGATCGCTTTTATCTCTACCAAGGCATTCGTGATTTCTCTGCTATCTTCAGACACCTGATCAATATGGCCGACGGAGGTTTTGATCTCGTTTGCAAGTCGATGGATAGATTCTACTGTTTCGCCGACGATCGTACGTCCTACTTGAGCCCGTCCTTCTGCTTGATGAGCCGCATCGGAGGTTTGGGAGGTATTCTGTGCGACTTCGCCTACTGCGGCCACCATTTGAGACATAGCATTTGAAATCTCATCGGTTTCATCGCGTTGTTTATGGAATGTATCTCTGGTTGTGGTCGCGAGCTGGTTTAATGTATGCGCATCAGCAGATAAGCCCTTGATCATAAAGCGCGCGGTTTCGATCAGCTGTTTAACCTGCATGGTCATATCGTTGAATGAGAACGTTAAAGCACCCAATTCATCGGAAGATTGTTTTTCCATTTTTACAGTAAGGTCGCCAGAGGCAACTTTGCGCGCCGCGACCGAAAAGGATGCGATGGCTTTTTTCACGGAGAGTGAAAAGCCCGTATAAAGGTAGGCAATGATAAGCAATATGATGAAGATCGCACCGAAAAGGAACCCTAAATACCCGGTTTGCTCAGCAAGGCGT
>NZ_LWFT01001428.1:0-1073 GCF_001635105.1 Oleiphilus sp. HI0079 | reverse complement strand
ACGACTGCGCAGGTGGCTTCAAAGTAGAAGGATTAGGTATCAGCCTGTTTGAGTCAATTGAAACAAGCGATCCGAACGCCCTAGTTGGACTTCCTTTGATCAAGCTATGTAAGCTGCTAGGCGAGTACGGTATTAGCCCTCTCGATTAACTCCGAGAGAGGCTCAACAGAGCGCTACCTCAAGTAGCGCTCTGTGCACGTTTTTCTGATCAAACATCAAAAAAAGACTAGCGCAACTGAAGCGCATTCACGCCTAAGCTAGCAGAAATAGCCTTTCCTGCTGCAACGCCGAGCGATTCCGTAAACTGAGTAAAGGCATCAGGCTTTGACGAAAAATCGACGATCTCTTCCGCTCCGACAATCTCACGCGCAACAAAGCCAGAACTACCTAACCCATCAATAAGACCAAGATCGAGAGCCTGCTCACCATTCCAAATCAAACCGGAAAATAATTCTGGTGCTTCTGAAAGCCGCTCACCTCGACCCTCCCTAACCTTACCAATAAATTGTTGATGCGTACTATCCAAGACCTTACCCCAGAATGCGACCTCTTCTGGGTCCTCCTCACTGAAAGGATCTAAGAAAGACTTATGCTTACCAGACGTATAGTTGCGACGCTCAACACCCAACTCATCCATCGCATCGACAAAGCCAAAACCTGCAGCAGTCACACCAATCGAGCCTACCAGACTCGCCTTATCGGCATAGATTTCATCCGCAGCAGCGGCGATATAATAGGCACCAGACGCACCAAGATCAGTGATCACAGCATAAAGTTTTTTGTCAGGATACAGCACGCGCAGACGCTTGATTTCGTCAAACACATATCCCGACTGAACAGGACTGCCACCCGGACTGTTTATCCTAAGAATGATTGCTTGAGAACCCTCTGCTTCGAAGGCCGCCCTCAGCCCGCTCACGATTACATCTGCGCTCGCCTCTTCCTCATCAGCAATCACTCCTCGCACGTCAACTAACGCCGTATATTGCTCAGCAGTCACCATATTGCTGTCTAGACCATTCGCCATCACACCCAACAAAAAGAATAGATAGAGAAAGGTTAGCAACTTAAAG
>NZ_LWFT01001427.1:0-7475 GCF_001635105.1 Oleiphilus sp. HI0079 | reverse complement strand
CAAAACGCTGCCTGTCAGCTTTGTACTCATTAATTTTATTTTCAAATTCATCTGTGGAAGAAGCCAGATCCAAGATTGAAGTGCTCTTAAGATCATTAAGATCAAGCGAATCAATATCTATTTTTTGTACTTCTTTTATAGATTCAGTTAGCTGCTCACGTACTCCATCAACCTTTTTCTCAAGAAACTCTAATACGTCGAAACTAGATGAGTTTTGTGAAGAGTAATACTCAACTACCTTCTCTAAATGTAGGTAATTGTCATTTGAAAACACGAGATCATGCAGCTCTTTATCGGTTTGAATGAAATAGGCTATGAAGTAGTGCAAGAAACATATATTAGAAAACTCTACAGTGTTGTTGCTTCTCTCGATTAATAACCCACTCTTAAACAACGGCTGCGTATAGTCTTCTACTTGATAGTTATTAAGGGTTTCTTTATCAAATTCGATTATTTGACCAAGAAAATCATTCTTATTCAGATAACCATTCTTTGACACTAACATTTTCGATGATAAATACCCCATTAAATGCTTCAGATCTTGATATTGGGGTTTATCGGGCGAAGCATCCGTTCCATGCTTGTCTAGTAGGATCTCAATATAGTTTTCAATTATGTCCGACTCACTCAGGATGCCTACTAACTCTTTCTTATTTTCATAAATCGCAAGCAAAATCGAATAAACAAAGTGGTTATGAGACAACTGGGAACTATCTACCACCCTAATGATGTGATGATAAATTTCATCTTCACTAACAGCTTTGGATAGCTCCGGTCTTGATGAAATAATCTTGCGAATATCATCCCTGACAATTGGAGATAAGTTTGCAGTATATATATCGCCTTCATAGGTATGAGATAAATTGGACAGTGTGTCCATACTGCAGGACTTGTTACAGCTTATTATGAACGTGTTATTTGAATTCTCCTTGATAAACTCATTAAGGAAAGAAATTGATTGTTCGTCACCTTTATCGTAGTTGTCGATGAGTATTTTTGCATTGCCATCTTTAAACGACTTTCGAACCTTTCCATCAAAAGAGGTCATGAGCTCGTGGCCCATATAGTCCGATATAAGCTCAATTAGAACTTGAGATTTTTTGGTAAATTTTACTCGACCTAAATTCAAGTAATAGACTATGTTCCTCAAATCGCTGCTAGCCTGCTTGGTTAATCCAAGGACCTGAATATATTTCAAAAGGAAACTCTTTCCGTTTTGATCTGATCCTGAAACTAGAACACACCCTTGTTTGTCGAGTAAATCAGAAAGGGAATTAACATCTCTGACATTAGCTTGGTCATTTGCAAGCCCAGACTTTTCAAATCTGGGTTCAATAAATATTGACTGTAAACTCTTTAACTCTGAACCTTCTTTTCCCGTATTAACTATATGGCCTAATTCAACCCTTTCCTTTAATTCTGACGAAAGTTGAGAGAACTTCTGAGCATCAAAAACCTGCGTTTTATCTATTGAAAAGTCACAGATTCCCCCTTCCCCTCTTTCTTCCCAAGGCTCATAGCAATCATTATCTTTTGAATACTTACGATAAATAGCTCTTCCGTAGGAAAAGTTATTCTTTGAGTGCAGCTGTATTACAGAGTAACCAGAACGATCATTCCTCAAATCAAGAGTACCAGCTTGAAGCCTAAGCGTTATATCTTGGGAAAAGTTAATTGTTACCGACTGTTCAAACTCATGCATATGGCCAAAAAATAACGCATGCACATTACGCTCTATTTCTCGTGACACCTTCAATTGTTCACTAGCTTTGATCCAATCAGTAGGATGATGGAACAACACAATATTCGTACTATTCTTGCCAAATTTCTTCAACGTAAATTCAAGCTGGTTGAGAATACTTAAGTTGCCTTTATCTTCATCTCCCTGTGCAAGCCAAGCAGAGTTAACGCTGAAAACATTCAAGTTCTTAGTAATTCTCCGTACATTCACTAAGTTCCCAAGATAAACAATATTTTCTACTTCTTCATAGATACTTGATTGAAAAGCAAGATAGTTTTCAGTTCGAACCCAGTCTTGCTTGCTCTCGTTAACCTCAATAGATAACTCTAACAACTCTACGTCATCGGCTTTGTTTCTATACCTTTCTTCGATTTTTCCAATTTTGTCTCTGGATACATCATGATTTCCAGGAACTATATACAGGTCATTAAAAGTAAGACTTAGGTTGGATAGTAAGGGCTCTATGAATTTCTGACGAACCTCAATAAGCTCGTCTTCTTTCCCAGAGAAACTCAAATCACCTGTAAAGAAAATAGTATCTATTGGTTCCTCAAAAGAAGAACTATTAAGATCACCCAATATAGAATCAAGCAACTTCTTGAGCTCAGTACTTTGAAAGCCTTTTGATTTGCTAGTTGATAAATGTAAGTCCGATATATGCAAAATATTTTTCATTATTCTTAATATTCTCTTGTGATCCGTCACTCAATTGCTTTCAGATTCAGCATTCTCAAGTTAAGGGTTAGTTTGGAAGTCCTACGCCACTATAGCAGCACAGATAAGGCTGAATAACCCATTTCTTTGGTAAAGGACCAAAGAAAACTAGTGGCTAGGAGTACAAAAGATAATTGGGGCGTATCTAGAATTTTAAAGTCCTAGAGATTTAGCAGACTCGAAGTACACAAAGTACATTTGATACATCTCAAATCTGTATTTATCGCTAAAAAGTTACTGCGATAATAATTTTTTGATGCTGCTTATGCGCGTATTTTGAACACCTAAAATCGGTTAATAACGCTAGTAGCATTCTGATCTAATATAGAGGTCATTCAAAAGGTCCTACCTGTTTCCCAAGATCATGGCGGAGTTTTGGTCAAAGGGCATTTTAGCTTATATAAAATGGGAACAGATCTACTCATTTACGCCGAGCTTTCGGCTTATTTAAGGCGAAAGCTCACAATAAAAAGCTGGATACGCCAGACGCACTTTTTCCTACCAAAAGTAGATCCGAATCCAACTGCTTAAAAAGATCTGTTAGTTCATGATCACTTTTTAGTTTCCTATCAGCCAGATCATTAAAAAGAGATCCATTTCGACTTACCAAAGAGATCCCCCCTCTTAGGATCAACATCGTTTTTTCAGATCTGTGCAAGCTTAGGTAGGATCTCATTTTTGTAGATCCAACTTTCACCTCCTGGTTGTCCGAATAGATGTAACCGTAGCCCTGTATTAGATCCTTTCCTACATTTTCTAGCTTTGCCGGAACAAAGACGTATAGTTCAGATCTAGATGTCGAAACATTCTTGATTGGCAATCGCTTAAGGTCATCCAACGAGTAGTTACCCAACAAACGAGATGAAAGTGATCTGTTGTATCGCAGATCTTTTATTTGATCCCAAGGCAGGATCATCACAATGGAGCTGTACTTGCCTTTCACCTCATCCGAGAATCTGTTTTTCAATTTCGACATCACGTTTACCTACTTCAATTAATTCGATTAACAGTTTAACGAGATGACTAGCTAAGTTTTCTGAATAGCCCCTATCAAGTGCTAAATGAACCAAAAGAGGTAAAAGCCTAGTGAAATAACCTTCTCATTCAAACGACAGGGCTGTTATCTGGTTATTTCATAGCCTGGGAATATCAACACACCAGTCTTATGAGAAAACTTGAGATAACGCTTTCTCACAACAATTCATTTCAAGCTAATTCGACATCCAGTCTTTCGACTTCGAATAATGTGATTCATAACTTTCCAAGATCTCGATTCGGTGCTGTAGATAAAGCAACTGAATCTCATGTTTCGACACTTTCGAGCTTTTCGGACTTCGAGAGTGAATGTTTTTTCGGAGATAAAGTCCGATTTAAATAAAATAAATCAGCAGGTTATTTTGAAGCGCGGGAGTTATTAGTAATTACCATAATAGTATGCGTACTAGTTTCACCCGCAGTTCAAAAACCGACCTTTAAATAATCTTGTCTGCGAAGGGTTCAAACACCTTCTGAATATCAACAGGTCTAAAATATTTTTCCCTTTCCGTTGCGTTGCAGGCGTCCCAAAGTATTTGCACACACCTAACTGGGTGGTCTGCGCCCCTGACTTCGACACTTTGTTTGCCCCTAATTATCTCTATCGTTTCAGCCGTACAATTGACCCTTTGGCCTTCGTGGCCAGGCAGAAAAATAAGCCTATCGTTAGGCGCTTTTTTATGAAGCCGAACCCTTCGTGCCCGCTCAGTTTTAAGAAATTGAGAGTTAGCAAAAACCCTCTCATCTTTCAGCATTTTGAACCGAACTTTTTTGTTGAAAATAGCCCAATAGTTTTCCTCACTAAGACCGTCATAATTTGGAAATAACCATTTTTCCACGAACGTTGATCCAGTAAGGACTATTTCAAAGTGAAAAGTCGGCTTATCGTTATGCCTGGACAACTTGTCAGCATAATGCTTGAAGTTGACACCACTATCTCGTGGATCAAAGTAAACCGTATTCCAATCTCTTCGACCGTTTACTCTAGGATGTACAGAAGCATCCAAGAGGTCTTGCTCTGTAGACCTTCTATGGTTAATACATGCATGTCGAAGCCAATTAAGCATCAACTGTAGTGCTGATTCCCTGTCTTTTAAGTACCAATCAAAAGCTATCTCGACCTTAGTAATTAGGCATTCACCTATGAGCCTCATTGAAGTAATCCATTCAGTAACCTGCTCATTTGGCTGATAAAGATGAAAGCCGTATTCCCACTCTGGCGCAAACCCCATGACCAATGAAGTATCGTCATCCGATATTGGTTCATAGGGTTGCAAACAATTTGTATTTAAGAAGTCGATACACTCAGCCGTTAGGTCTTCCTTGAATCGGATCTGAATATAATCTGGGTAAGGAAAAGCTTTCTGCAAAAAGCTGTGCTTACCCAGCCCCTTTTTAACCAGACTTTTCCTGTGCATAGAGATATCGCCTACGCCCGATGAGCTTTACAAATCGACTTGAGCGTAGGCAAAGCCTCATCAATACTAATTTTCTTGAACCTGCGGTTTTTGGAGACATTAGGAATGTTATCTATTACCGACTGAGCAACGACAACCGAATCACTACCCCCCAAACTAATAGAGCAGGTTTCTTCAATCAGCTTGGCGCGCTGCTCCGTCAGATTAACTTTCTCTCCAGTCAAGTCATCTGTAATTCTGCAATCAGACGATCTCCCCTTAGGACGCCCTAACCAAGCATTTGCCGCAAACTTTAGAGGCCCTAAATCCACAAAGCGCAGATGCTCGGCTAACATTCCCTTTATCACATCGCTTTTTAAGTCAACACACTTGGTTCCAAAGTATCGTTGGACTTTGGTAAAACCCTGAATCTTAAAACTTATAGAAAAGCTGTTTGCTTCCCGGTCAACTTCAACCGATGAACAAAAGTCTTGATTGGTATAGTCGAAATAAACCTTATCGGTATCACTACGAACCCGGCTGACGTCGGGATAAATCAGACCCTGCTGCCGTTTGCGCGGAACAGTTGTAATATGCGCTAAAGCTTCACGTAGAAGATCGTCCACTGAGATGCCTGATGGGTAGTTCCAACCGAAAGAAATAATGAAAGTTTCAGCCGTTCCCTTATCTTCATCTAACAACTCTCTTATTAAATCCAAATCGTTATGATCACAATCTTTTATTAAGATGCAATACGGGAACTTGCCTTTTACCTTTGAGGGTAATGAGTTTGTGCGCGGAGCCAGCTCCTCGTAGTCATAAAATCTTTGTACGGAACTCTTATCTGGAGACCATAAAATACAATCAATACTAACGTTGGCACTATCTATAATCACTGACATGTCTTCTTACCTCATACATCACAATTGAGAATGGAAAGCTAAACAACAAAGTCGTTTAGCTTTCAAACGAATAATGTGGTCGAGCTGCCACAAGCTTTTGAACAAGCTCTTTCAACTGAACCTCAGTAAAGCCTTCTATACTCGCGTTAATCACTTTCAAAACTTCGTACTCGATCCATCTGACGGACGTTGGACTTCCGAAAATCCTAACCGGCGGTGGAAAAACGCCAGCCCTTACACTACGATCAAGGGAGGTATCAGATTGTGCAGTCATGTCTAACACGTCACGCCTTTTTAGAAACTTGTTTTTAACCGCCATTCACACCTCCAAAAGCATTACCGATGTGCGTTTAATCCTTACTCACCCCCAATCTTTTTGCAAGATACAAACCGTTACAAACCTCTGTAACTCCTTGTTTTATATTATATATAACATAAAACGAAAAGCTGATTCCCGCTCTAAAAAACTATTAAAAACAACACAATCCATTTGTACGAATAACTCCAATTTTTACTTTCAGGCACTTTTCATCTTTACATTTTTATACAAACTATTTTTAACGATCCCTAGCTTTCGAGACAAAATAGCTACAACAAAATGGCCGTAAAGAATTGAAGCGATAAAAAAGAAGCCTGCATTTAGGCTTCTTTGGAAAAGTACACCAAGTACATCGACTACATGGGTATCATGTGACTCTCAACGTAACAGGGAATCCGTACCTGTTACGTGAGCCAACAACAATATTTATACCTACCTTTCGAAGAGCGGGAACACATCTGCGAAGCTCACGACCAAAAGCATGTGAAGTCTTGGGAAAGCTATTAATATCTTCGGCATAGTCTTCCAGCTTCTCTCTTAGTTCACCCACTAGACCCTCGAACGATTTCTCTTCTTCTACATACCTCTTCGCGGCAACGGCAACTGTAGACGACTCTAAAGTGCTATAGATTCCGTCAATTTGAACCATTCTGAAGTGTTCTAAGAATTTACCTGGTTTCTCCTCCAGTGCCCTGTAAACAGCCTCTCCGAAGCATCCAAGGTCAGCTAACCTCGGTAGCTCAGATGCATCAATTGAATCCTCAACTTCAGGTAGCAACTGCAGAGCCTCAGACATCAGCTTCAGCATATCGTGGAAGATATAGGCTTTTCGCTCATTGAAGTCAGCCATTAGTTTAGATTTACTTTTATAGGCCTCAATGCGCGACATTTGGATTAGCATTGTTCTGTCACGCAGATCTTCTCTATCTACGACAGAGTTAATCCCATTGATCACAATGGGTCTACGAACATTAGTTGCCGCTTCTTCACTGTTCGAGTACAGTTTTCTTTCTACGGTGCCACCACCGGTGATAACGGTGCAATAGTTGTCACTATCATTTTGGGTGATCGACGAAACGTTCTCGATGCTAATCAAATGAGAATTCGCAGCAGCTACAAAGAAGTTTCTTTCGCCGCTAGGTGGTCTTCCTAGGTTTGTGACCTTCGGGTCAGTCAGTTGCTTTATCAGGTCTTGTAGAAAACTTTTTGCACTGCCCTGCTCTCCCACAATCTCAAGCAAACAATATTCTGTATCTGCTTTCAAAACATCCAGAATGAATACTATGATCAAATCTCTGTATTTTTTATCGACGGGAGCATATTTCCATAGTTCATCAATGGAACCTCCCTCTTTTGGAACTGGCAAA
>NZ_LWFT01001426.1:0-861 GCF_001635105.1 Oleiphilus sp. HI0079 | reverse complement strand
TCCCGCCATCCTTGCGGGTAATAACTAATGTGCAGTCCCGAGGAATCAAACCACTTTCTTTCGCTGCAGGAAAGCTGGTTGACGCTGGATTACCATTACCAGGATGCTGAATATTCACGAACGCTGTGCGACGATCTGGCGTAACTGTAAAGCCAGTAATCTCATCACTATTCACACCAACGAGCAGGCGCTTTGGCTGAGGAATCTCACCTTCGGCTAGCTCCTGATTGGTATCAAATACCGTTAACTGATCTTGCAAGCCTTGTGGCTGCCCACCATCGGTACCGATAAACAAGCGGCCGTCTTCATCAGCCCAAGCGGCATCTGGAGAAGAGAAGGCAGTTTCCTGATCAACCGTATCTGATGCAAGAATGTAGATATCCCAAGTAAAACTGTCTGCTGAGTGATCAGTGGTGCGAATAATGTGTCCGTTTGAGTTTGGTGCTTGCGGGTTAGCAGCATTTGGCTCAGTTCGGCGCGAGTTATTGGTAAGGGTCCAAAATACCTCACCATTCTTACCAATTGTCGTCCATTCTGGTCGATCCATCGGTGTTGCGCCAACAATGTCAGCCGCAATCCGCGTATTGATTAAGAGCTCACCCATATCACTAAAGCGTGCTGCAAGCTCTGGATTGTCCAGTGTTAACGGAAGCCAGTCACCCGACCCATCCTCATTAAATCGCGCAACGAACAAGGTACCGTTGTCTAACGGGCTTTCGCCATCGGCAATCGCTCTTGCCCATGAAACATGAGACTCAAACTTGTAGCAATAATCAAAGCGCTGGTCATCACCCATGTAGCAGGCAACGCGGCCATCATCCAACTCTTTAATTGCGATTGCTTCATGCTTAAACCGGCCAA
>NZ_LWFT01001425.1:0-904 GCF_001635105.1 Oleiphilus sp. HI0079 | reverse complement strand
CGAAGGCAAGGCAATTTATTACATTGCGCAGTTGCAGTATCGGGAAGGCGAGATATTGACGTTTGATATCTCAGTATTTCCTCAAGGGGTTTCAGATCCGTTCAGGCTACGATTCAGCCACAATTTCTATAATGATTGAGCCAAAGATGGACATTGTTCTAGCAAGTGGAAACGCGGGAAAACTCAGAGAGATTGCCGCGCTTCTTGAAGGCCGTAGGCTCCATCTTATATCGCAAGCTGAGTTGGGTATTAAGAGTGCGGAAGAAACAGGCCTAAGCTTTATCGAAAACGCGATTTTAAAGGCGCGACATGCCTCCTCAGAGAGCGGTAAGCCTGCCCTTGCGGATGATTCCGGTTTGGCGGTCGATGCTCTGCAAGGTGCGCCAGGTATTTATTCTGCTCGATATAGCGGCTCAGATGCGACGGACCAAAGCAATATTGATCTGCTGCTTGAAAACTTAAAAGGGGTGCCAGTCGAACAGCGGCAAGCGACGTTCCATTGTGTACTGGTGTTCGTGCGACACCCTCTAGACCCCACACCAGTCGTTTGCCATGGAGTTTGGGAAGGGGTTATCGCTGAGCAGCCTTCAGGAGAAGAAGGGTTTGGCTATGATCCGGTTTTTTGGATTCCAGAATTAAACTGCACCGCAGCCGATCTAACGCGAGAGCGAAAGTCAGCGATTAGTCACCGTGGTAAAGCTTTAAAGCAGTTAAGTGAGATGCTGCCTGCACTCAACAGCCCGACTTAGGAGCACATTTGCGTCTTCCCCCTCTGAGTTTATACATACACCTTCCTTGGTGTGTAAAGAAGTGCCCCTACTGCGATTTTAATTCCCATGCCAGAACCGACTTGCCTGAAGAGGCCTATCTTCAGTCTTTGATCAAAGATCTCAAGCAAGAGCTG
>NZ_LWFT01001424.1:0-1074 GCF_001635105.1 Oleiphilus sp. HI0079 | reverse complement strand
TTGATTTCAGGCCACTCTTCTTCGAAGGCTTTACCTGTCACGAAGCATGTGACTTTCGCATTGTGCTCGTTAAGTCGAGCGACAAAATCGCAGGCAATGCTCGCCTCGGTGCGATCTGAGTACAATTGATTACCTGTTTTCAGGCTCATGTGATGGATGTCGGATGTAATGCAAATCATAGTTATGTCCTATAGAGCAATCTGGTTTTTAGACAATACGGCGCTTAAATTTCGGTCAAACGTGGCGCCCCATTGGCGGACATATGCCTTGATAATGCTCAGCAATGAATCTTGTTCCTGCCTGCCAAAGTGCGATGAGAAAAATGAAACGAAATGCTGTTTTTCAACCGAGGAATTCACAAAGCTCGGGTTGAAAGCAATGTAAGGGAAGATCAACGGTAACATGCTCTCGTTATCTGAAAGCTGGTATGCGAGCTTGCCCAAAGGAGGCAGCTTATTCGGCAATTTTCCTGTTTTTGGTTTGATGAGATTCATCAGTCTACGCAGACATTCTTTTGCGTTAAACTCACGTTCATACAGTGAATGCACCAGCGCTGTGTCGAAGTACGTTTGCCACGTTAAATCAGAACGTTGGAGCCTTTTGGCTTCGCATTTCAGATGGATTGACTCAAGCTGTCTCATGACATTGCGATGCCAGTCTTTTAAATCTAGCTGCAGATAGTAGGCATACTTCGGTGAAAGCCGAAAAGATAGGGCTTCGTCGTAAAGGCGCTTGAATCGCAAATCTATCTCTGAGTGCTTAAGAATTCGCGCATGTTTTTCACGATACGACCAGTGATACTCATCCAAAGAGTAGAGCAGCGCATCGCCATAGCCAATAATGGCTTTCATCGCATGTTTTATGATCAGTCGATCCAGTTCCTGAGACCGTTCCTCGTTTTGCAAACAAATTTGGTTAAGGAGCAATAGAGAGCCTCGATTAACCATGAGGTTGCGCATATCCCACGCTGGAATGTCCCGCTGTTTATGCTTGATAGACGGCACGAATTTGGCGTCGCCTAGCAGTGTTCTATGGCCCTCCATCATGTCGTACCAGAGGACCCGCGTCGGCATA
>NZ_LWFT01001423.1:0-824 GCF_001635105.1 Oleiphilus sp. HI0079 | reverse complement strand
TGCCCTGGCATATTCAAATCAAGGAAAATCGCTTCAAAATTCATGCTATCGCATTTTTCTATCGCCTGCTCGGCCGTATTCGCTTCTGAAATCATTACATCTTCAAAATTTTCTTCTATCAAGCTTTTCAACATCATACGAGATATCGCGCTATCATCGACTAACAAAAAATTTCTTATCATGTTTACGGCTTCAAGTAATCTTTAGAGCGCATTAGTATAGTCGGTTTTCTGCAAAGCCAAGGTGCTTTTATGTCTCATTACCATCACGTATGCTCCCTGGAAGATCTCAAAAAAGCTCAAACTTTAGGTTATGAGATTGAGGATCATGAGGGCTTCTTGGTGATGAATAACACAAACGTGTTAGCGTATCGAAATAGCTGTCCTCACATTGGTATGAATCTGGAATTTTCTGAGAACACATTTCTAGAGCCCGATGGTAGATACATTCAATGTGCCATGCATGGAGCGCTTTTTGAGATCGACACAGGGCTTTGTATTCATGGGCCATGCCTAAATCAATACCTAGAGCCTGTGCAGGTCAAGGTAGAGGATGATCAGGTTTTGGTGAGCATATGATGAGATACACCTGCAAATGGGTAATCAGTCGCGCTACTTGCACAAAGTGATAGCACAATTAAAAATATTCTGATAGCGTTCGCAGGCTAACTTTGGCTGCTTAGTGGCGAGCCAAATCATGCGCTTAGGGACCCGGCTTGTCCTGTTTGGCGCAGTATTTGAAAGAAATAAAGAGATCACAACATGCCGGCAACAGAAAACAAAACTGACGTATTTTCTACATTCGTACCTTATGAAGCTTCTGCT
>NZ_LWFT01001422.1:0-1160 GCF_001635105.1 Oleiphilus sp. HI0079 | reverse complement strand
GCAGGGCTACGACACTCCGACTCCGATACAAGAACAGGCAATACCGGCCATTTTAAACGGTCACGATGTGATGGCGGCAGCGCAAACGGGTACCGGTAAAACAGCAGGTTTTACCCTTCCATTGCTAGAAAAACTGTCTGGCGGAAAAGGTCCAAGAGCGAATCATGTTCGCGCTTTGGTTTTAACACCAACCCGGGAATTGGCAGCGCAAGTGAGTGACAGCGTGATGACATACGGGTCAAACCTCCCTTTGCGATCGGCTGTCGTGTTTGGTGGAGTTAATATCAACCCCCAAATGCAAAAGCTTCGCAAAGGTGTCGATATTCTAGTTGCAACGCCGGGGCGTTTACTGGATCTGCACTCTAAAAATGCGGTTAAGCTTGATCAGGTTGAAGTGTTCGTTCTTGATGAAGCAGATCGTATGCTTGATATGGGCTTTATTAATGACATTAAAAAAGTCATCGCGTTATTGCCTAAGCGTCGTCAAAATTTGCTCTTCTCGGCGACGTTCTCTGAGGACATTCGAAATCTCGCGAAGGGGCTTATTAACAACCCTATCGAAATTTCTGTCACGCCAAAGAATACCGCTGCCAAGACAGTTGACCAGCTCATTGTTCCCGTCGACAAAGGTCAAAAATCTGCGTTGCTNAATCAAACGCTCAATTCCCGTTAACTCCTTATACTCGGCTGCACAGACTAAAGAGACTGCTTTGCCTTCAGCGCCAGCTCTTCCGGTTCTCCCTATACGATGCACATAGTCTTCAGCGACATGCGGTAAATCAAAGTTAACGACTTGGGGAAGTTGGTCAATATCAATTCCTCGCGCGGCTATATCCGTGGCGACTAACACTTGTACATCGCCCTTTTTAAAATCTGCCAAAGCGCGTGTTCGCGCACCTTGACTCTTATTGCCATGGATAGGAGCCGACGTAATACCCGACTTAACTAACTGATGTGACAGCTTATTTGCACCGTGTTTTGTTCTGCAGAACACTAGCACCTGATACCACTTGTGCTCCTTGATGAGTTTTATAAGCAACGCAGATTTTTGACCTTTGTCGACGGGAACAATGAGCTGGTCAACTGTCTTGGCAGCGGTATTCTTTGGCGTGACAGAAATTTCGATAGGGTTGTTAATAAGCCCCTTCGCGAGATTTCGA
>NZ_LWFT01001421.1:0-674 GCF_001635105.1 Oleiphilus sp. HI0079 | reverse complement strand
CTGGCGGCTACAACCCAAACAAGCGCGGTTGGTTTTACCCAACTGCGGGTTTGTTCAACAGCTACCTAGACATTCCTAACCACCGTAAAGTGACCAGCGCGGTGCATAAAGAAGGTGGCAAAATCGCTTTGCAAATTCTGCACGCAGGCCGCTACAGCTACCACCCATTTTCGCATTCCGCTTCCGCCAAAAAAGCGCCGATCAATCCGTTTAAGCCGAAAGCCATGTCGGACAAGCAAATTCGCTCAACGATCAAAGACTTTGCTAAAACCGCACGCTTAGCAAAGCTAGCCAACTATGACGGCGTTGAGGTGATGGGAAGCGAAGGCTACTTGATCAACCAATTTATGGCGCCGCATGTAAATCAGCGGAAAGACCATTGGGGCGGCAGCATTGAAAACCGCATGCGCTTCCCTGTTGAGATAGTCAAAGAAATGCGCAAAGCCGTTGGTGACAAGTTTATTATCTTGTTCCGTATGTCGATGATGGAGCTTGTAGAAGGCGGCATGACGGCGGATGAAATCGTCCAGACCGCAAAAGCACTGGAAGCAGCTGGCGTAACCATTATGAATACGGGCATTGGCTGGCACGAAGCACGTGTTCCGACCATTGTGACCTCTGTGCCGCGAGCGGCCTTCCGTGAAGCAACCGCACGTGTGAAGAAAGAGCTGTCA
>NZ_LWFT01001420.1:0-986 GCF_001635105.1 Oleiphilus sp. HI0079 | reverse complement strand
CTTGGGCCGTAAAACCTGCGATTAAGCGTTTGGTTCAATTCAAAGCTCTTAATCTGCAAGAAAGTTATATCGCACTTGGTGGCAAGCTAGACATGGCATTTTGTCGTAATGTCCTCATATATTTCTCTGCGGAGAATAAACAGAAGATTTTAGAAAAGATTCATTCGCAGTTGCGTCCGGGTGGGTACTTGATGCTCGGAGCCTCCGAGTCCATTGGTCCTGCTGGGGAGAAGTTTACGATGCAGCAGTACAAGGGCGGTATTGTCTACCAAGCTAAGTAAATACTTGGCTTGCTTTTCACTTTCTCCTCATATAAATTACGCCGCTCTTCAGCACTGGGTACACCTTTACTTCGTTCTTAACGTGTCGAGTAAAGAGAGGTGTTTGAGTGGGTCGTTTGTCTTGCTTTGCGTTGCCAAGAGCGATGTTTTGATAACGAAGCCACTCAATATGTTTAGACATATGCGCTGAAAAACGGTGAGGTGTCCGAGCGGTCGAAGGAGCACGCCTGGAAAGTGTGTGTACGGCAACGTACCGAGGGTTCGAATCCCTCTCTCACCGCCATTTTAAAAATGTTTCTCCAGCCAGGCTCGGCTGCCTGCGATGATTTGTTTCTCTTTGTGTAGCGCATTGTAGAACCGCATTAGTCTTCCTTTGAATTCCTTCTTAGAGTGCTTGTGAATCTCATTTTGATTATCAATCTGAGTGAGTAAGTCGTTTGCCAGCCTCTTCGCGTTCGTTTTATCGCCACATAAGAGTGTCAGTATCTTGATCATGCTTTTGGACGCGCCGTCTGTCGAGAAGTATGCGTTTGGCTGTGCTATCTGACTGAATTCGGGGCGTGGTGTGGCAAATACTCGGCAGTTCTTTGTCTTGTTTGCGACGAGGTGTGTTGCTCGCTCTTTACTGATTGGTAGGATAAAGCGTTCTAGCGGGATGAAATGCGCTCCTTTTGGATCGAAATAATTGTAGTTTATTGCGTGTTT
>NZ_LWFT01001419.1:0-771 GCF_001635105.1 Oleiphilus sp. HI0079 | reverse complement strand
CCGGAAGGATGGTTATGACACAAAATAACCGCCGCTGCGCCTTTCGCCAAAACAGCTCTGACCACTTCACGTGGATAAACGGAGGCTGCATCAATCGTGCCTTGAAATAGCTCATCGAATCCGACAATGGCATGCTGCGTATTCAAGTACAAGACCGCAAACGTTTCATGCATACGCTGCCCAAGGGCATGCACCACATAGCGCTTGCACGCATCGGGGTTAGAGATAACTGTCGACTCTCTCAACTCATCACGAAACACGCGTTTGCTCATCTCCAGGCTTGCCTGAAGCTGCGCATACTTTGCCGACCCCATGCCTTTGGTTTTGCAAAAGTCATCGAGTGATGCACTTAATAGCTTATTGAGATCACCAAAGTGCAGGAGTAGGTCTCGCGCCAAATCAAGAGCTGAGCGTCCTCGGGTACCGGTGCGCAGAAATATGGCGAGCAGCTCAGCGTCACTGAGCGCTGCTGCACCTCTTGATAGGAGTTTTTCTCTTGGCCGCTCTCCCTCGGGCCAAGTATGAATCGCCATACTAAATCCTTTTAGTAGCCAGTCATTAATTGGATGTACCGTTATACCCTTATTGCCCAACTCCAACAAGACAGCGTATTGACAAGGCAAGCGCAAGTGACAACACTGCACGGCATCAACAATAAGGAGCATTCATGGATACTAAGATCGATCAAAGCACACAAACTGAACTGGAAGCCGCTGTTTTACGCCGTTTTCTAAAACACCTTGATGAGCATAAAGAGGTGCAGAACATCGA
>NZ_LWFT01001418.1:0-509 GCF_001635105.1 Oleiphilus sp. HI0079 | reverse complement strand
TCTTCAAGGTGACGGCGGACTTCGAGAATGAGATGGCGAGAACGGCTGTATCTGAACAGCACTATTCGCAATTTATCTCGAGTCTTGTTCACGATAAGGGCTTTTTGCATCTAGATCGAAAAGCTATTGCGCGGGTGATTGAGTACAGTTCGCGTCAGGCAGAGGATCAAAGCAAGCTTTCTTTGCATGCTTCGGATATTGCGAACCTGTTGCGGGAGAGCAACTATTGGGCGAAAGAACAAGGTTCGAACATGATTCGCAATGCGCACGTGGAGCGTGCTCTAGAGAGCAATCTTATGCGCAACAGTCGCATTAAAGACCAGATGTTTCATACATTGAGCAACGGCTCGACACTTCTGAGTGTCAGCGGATCAGTTGTCGGTCAGATTAACGCTTTATCTGTGCTGAGTGTTGGCGGCACGGAGTTTGGTATGCCTAATAGGGTGACCGCAAACTGTTATTTTGGTGATGGCGATATTGTAGATATTGAGCACAATGCACGTCTTGGT
>NZ_LWFT01001417.1:0-632 GCF_001635105.1 Oleiphilus sp. HI0079 | reverse complement strand
CCGCCATAACCGTGTAGTCAAAGCGTTAGGAGAAGGCCGTTATCAGTCGGTCCCTATTAAAATTGGTTACGAAGGATTATCCGCTGCAAATGACAACGCTGTGATCGAGATACTTAACGGTCTTTCTGAGGGTGAGAGCGTCGTCATTGCTGCGCAGTTTTTGATTGATTCAGAGTCTTACGTAGAGGCTGAATTCAAAAGAATGGAACAACAACTGAATAACCCCTCCGAAATGGCCGAACCCGATAAAATGGCACAAGAAGTCTTAACCAAAGGTGTTATTGAGAAAGTTATGCCTGAAATGGGCATGGTCACCATCACCCATGAGCCAATAACTGAATGGGATTGGCCTACCATGAAAATGGACTTTGGTTTCGCCGACAGCATCGAACCAAATTCATTCACTGAAGGAGCAACGGTCGACTTCATTCTGAGGAAAACCGGCGACTGGGACTACCAAATTACAGCCTTGGGTGACCAAGCTGTGATGCAGCATTCAAAACAAACACAGAAGCTACCTCAAGGCGCCGTTAAATCAAACGGGATCATACGGGACGTAATGCTCGATATGAATATGCTGCAGGTTGTTCATGAACCAATTCCTGAGTGGGAGTGGCCAGAAATGAATATGT
>NZ_LWFT01001416.1:0-27846 GCF_001635105.1 Oleiphilus sp. HI0079 | reverse complement strand
TGGGTCAAGCAAAGTAGCAGGGATCAGGATGTCGTTACCGCCACCATCCATTAGGATCGTGCTGATGTTGCCATTGTGCGCGTTAGCTGCGTTATATTGCTCTACAACGGATGGCGCTAGCAAACCACCTTGCAACTCGGCACCTGACTGCGTGTAATCACGGAACTGAGTGCCCGCGCGCGCTTCCAATGTTTCTTGGATAACGCCATTCAAATCGAAAATGGAGTCGCCCAGGGTCACGACATCATTTCGACCGTTAACGGTTTCTTCATATGGGTTGCCCGTACAACCAACAACACTAATTGCAACAACCGAAAAGGCTGCCACCTTTACAACTTTAGATACAACTTTTTTTAGATTTATCATTGTTTCTCTCCAAGTTTTCTTTCGTTACCACCAAAAAAGCGGTGCGCAAAAGTTTATCGCAACACTTGTCCACAAATGAGTCAAAAGGCGCACAACTTCGTTAAAAACGGACACATCTGGTTCTTTTCGGCCAGTAAACAATCAAAATAGCGGGCTATTGAGACCTGCATCACAATTCGATTTAGCATCAAGCAACGCTTTTTCGGCCAACACACTAGTGAGAGCGGCGTCACGAACATCCTGCTCCAAACTCAGTTGACTAGATTTGGTCACCTGCCAGTTATATCATTTATTAGCTACGCCGAAAAAGTTAAAACAAACAAGCCAACCAACGATTATTACACTAACTCAAACGAAAGCAGTAACCGCCATAAAATAACAATTAAAGGATTGGGCAAACATACGAAGCACGCCGTGCGAACTATGTTTGGATCGCCATGCTTGACGAAATTTACTTAAGACTACTTTTGGAACTTGCTCCAGAAGAACTAAAACTTAGCCCACTCGACGCCGAAAGGGTCATATTGGGTTATGGACAAACATTGGAGTCGAAAAATGCCTTCGGCAATTTAATTCGTGATATCTACGGTGCCGATCCAAGTTCTGACATAGGCCTGCACTATGGCAGGCTTTTACAGCCACACGCTTTATGTGATTTTTCTAGAGTTCTGATGACAGCGTCATCGTTCAAAAGAAGTTTGCAGATCATTAACGAATTGCATTACATGCAAGGTGCGGCTTATCACCTGACATTTCACGAATCGAAAGACCGACTATCGATCGCGTTAACCTACCCTTATAAAAGAGAGATATCACAAGAGCAACGACGCTTCTGTTGCGAGTCGATTTTTACCTATTTACTGAACCTTGTAAGGTCTGAAGTCAGCCCGCGTATTACGCCTACTAGGCTATGGCTAGATTACGAAAAACCGGTTTACGCTGATGAGTATCGAGACCTGTATGGTTGCGAACCTAGGTATGATGCGCAACTCGCTTTATTCGAATTTTCAACAGAATTTAGTGACCAAGCGTTAGCGTCAAGCAATCATACCTTGCACAATACCTACATGAAGAAGTGCCAAGACTCCGCTCGACTCGCAGAGCGTTACTGGAGCTTTGACTACCGAACAACGACGCACTTGATACGAAATATACCAGCGGCATTCAACAGTGAGCACTTATCACAAGAGTTGAGTATTTCTCCGCGAGGCTTACAGAAAAAACTCAACACTCTTAACACGTCATTCTCTGCTCTTTGCATCCAGGCTCGCGCCGAGCTTGTCAAAGTGTTTCTGGTTCAACAAGGAAAGTCGATAGAGGCCACCGCCGAGCTCCTGGGCTTTCAAACGACATCCGGATTTCGTCGTTTCTTTAAAACTGAATTTGGCATGTCGGTCGGGAATTTTTTAAGCCAAATTAGAGAGCGTGAATCGCAGCAAGAGCAATCCAGCATTCCCGTTTCAGCCAGCTCGAGCTCAACAAAACGCTCTACTCACAGCAAAGCCAAGCAAACAGAAGCTTGTTAGGCCAAATCAATTTACCATCAACTAGATGGTGTTATTTCTAACATTGACCACCCAATTCAAGCCGTCTGCGCATTTTCTTTGAGGTTTAGAGGTCCAAATTGGGCACTAAGCCATGTCGTTGGATTCCAATCTCGCTTTATTTATATAGAATGCATTCTAGGCTTAATAAATACCTTTAACTTTCCAAGAGAAAACGATGAAAACGATCAAGAAGTCCTCCAAACTCGACAATGTGTGCTACGACATTCGCGGTGTTGTTGCCCATGAAGCGCGTCGACTCGAGGAGGAAGGTCATCGGATTCTCAAGCTCAACATTGGCAACCCTGCCCCGTTCGATTTTGATGTTCCTGAAGAAATTCAAACGGATGTAGTACGTAACCTTCCTAACGCGCAAGGGTATTGTGATTCAAAAGGTTTATATTCTGCGCGCAAAGCCGTTATGCAGCATTACCAAAGCCGCGGCATTCTTGATGTAGATATCGAAGACATCTATCTTGGAAACGGCGCGAGCGAGCTCATCGTGATGGCCATGCAAGCTCTGCTTAATAACGGTGATGAGGTGCTAATTCCAGCTCCTGACTACCCTTTATGGACGGCAGCCGTGACGCTGAGCAGCGGAAAGGCCGTTCATTATCAGTGCGATGAGCAAAGCAACTGGCAGCCCAATATCGATGACATCAAGAACAAAATTACCGACAAAACGAAAGCCATTGTTGTCATAAACCCAAACAATCCTACGGGAGCGGTTTATAGCAAGAAGTTGCTTCAACAGATTGTCGATCTAGCACGCGAACACTCTTTGATCCTGTTGGCTGACGAAATATACGACAAGATTCTTTATGACAAAGCGGTTCATCATCCGATGGCCGGCTTATCCCACGATGTCGTCACACTCACCTTCAATGGGCTATCCAAGTCGCACCGTGCAGCGGGTTATCGCTCTGGCTGGCTACTCATATCGGGGCCAAAACATACAGCTTCAGACTTTATTGAGGGGCTTGATATGCTGGCATCGATGCGTTTGTGTGCAAATGTACCTGCGCAGTTTGCCATTCAAACCGCGCTTGGCGGCTATCAAAGCATCAATGACCTGATTGTCCCTGGCGGGCGTTTTTACGATCAAAGGGACTTGGCGTGGAAGAAGCTAAATGAAATCAAAGGCGTCAGCTGCACAAAACCAGAAGGCGCTCTCTATCTCTTCGTGAAGCTTGATCCCGAAATTCATAAAATCTATAACGATGAGATGCTAGTGCTCGACTTGCTGAAGCAGCAGAAAATGCTCATTGTTCATGGAACAGGCTTCAACCTGCAAGACAACCAGCATTTTCGCTTCGTTTTCTTGCCTCGTGAAGACGTGCTTGCCGATGCAATAGCGCGCTTTGAATTATTCTTAAGCACCTACCAACAAACCCCAGACATGGCCAGAAGCAAGTAGCGCTAAGATGTACGATATACATATTGAAGAGTTTTATCGCGACTGTGCGCGTGTTTTGTTGCAGCTCTATCAAAGCTTTCCGCGAAAATCTGCCGTATTTGTAGAAGATATTACAGGCCCAGACATGCCGGACGAATACGGCATACACAGCGATCGCTTTCAGGCATGCTTTGGGGCAATGATCTGGCTAGAGAGCGAGGGCTACCTAGTATATGAGGCGCTGATTCGTCAGGAGGCAATCGATCAAGCTTGTCTTACTTCACTCGGCTTGCGGCTGCTTAATCAAATCAGCAAAGAAACTGATGTGATACTACCGGATGGCGCCCCCAAGCACGTTCCCAACGTTGAGGTACTTCGCTACACGATGAAAAAAAGCACTTCTACACAGCTTGCGAGTTTGATGATTCAACTAATCTCTGAGCACCGTATTCGCTAAGCGCTATAAACGACTTCATACAATACAAAATCATCATAACCACAGAGAATTTTTTGATAACCGGCAAGCGCATGGTTTAACTCATCACTACCACTATCGACTCGTAGCGGCTTACCCTGCAATGCATGCAAGCGTTCCTGCGTTCCGATAAACTGAAGATTCTGCGCACCGACACGCTCCAGAACCCGCGCACTCAATTGCTGATTACCTCTACCAAGAACAATCCCTTGCCCACCAATAATCGACAATAAAATACGAACATTGTCGTACCGTTCAATTAACTCGAGAATATCTGGTTCGTTCAAGTCACGTCCAACTAGAGCATCATTCGCCCAGGCATCCACACCCAGCAGGGTAGGCTGATCAATCCCAAGCTCTTCCTTAATATGCTTTAAGCTTCCGCCAGATCCCAGCAGATAGAGCGTATCCTCTTCTAGAGTCTCTACGATAAAGGCAGAAATTTCATGCAAGGCCATCTCATCATCAGGAAGGCCACTGCATTTTACTGACTGAACGAGCAACTGGTCATCAGGAACCATTAACTCGCCAAAGTGCTTTGTAATAACACGTCCTTCCTTGAACGAACGTTCATCGATATCCCGCACTTCGGCTTGTCGCACTGCAACTAGCTTTCGCGAGAGCATACTCGTCACAACAGAAAGCGCGGCCTGCGGAGTGATTGCAAACACGCCAGAGTGCATCTTCACACCACTAGGAATCCCCAAACATACTTGTTGAGACGTCAAACCTCTACAGACATCTCTGGCCGTGCCGTCGCCACCGGCAAAAAGCAATATATCGGGTCGCCCCTCCTCCAGAGTGTGCACCGCTTTTTGCGTGTCTAACGCGACCGTATCGTTACGAACATGATGCGCTACCTCAACATCAAAATCATAGTCAGCGAAGTAAGCCTCACCCATAGCTCCGCTTACCGTACTAAAGCGAATTAAGGAACGAAACTCTTTCAAACCTTCCAGCATGATGGCTATTTTTTGTGGTATCGCCGATTCAACCCCTAGCTCACGGGCGATTTTCGGTGTTTCTGGTGCGTCACTGCCCTTTAGACCACTTGGCCCACCAAGGCCTGCAACAGGATTAACGACAAGAGAGATATGAAAGATGCGTGACATTAGTGGCAAATCGTATAGGTAGTCTTAATTGCGAGGAGAAACAACTAGCAGTGCTCATAAATAAAGTTGTTCAGTATCAAGCGTGCATCTTCGCTAAGTTCAAGAAACTGAACACCAAAGACAAAGTGAGGCTCACCCATCACTTCGGATTCAACATGTGCATTACGAATAATCGCAGCAAGCCCCACATTGCGAACCATCTCACTTAACTCTAGATCAAAGTCTAAAAGCAGCTCATGGCCAAACTCACCCAATCTTTCACGGGAACGGAGTTTCGCGCCTGTTTTGCTCAAATCCTCAATCACCCCCTCTTTGGGCCAAACGGCATCAATATTGAAGTCGCTATCTATATTTGCACTAATGCGTGTTTTTATTCGCTCAGAACTTCTTACTTTACGAATCTCGACATTACTCGGATAAGACAAATACATATGCGGGAAAGGATCGGTTACCACAGACAACACGCGTGCAGCGAAATTAACAAAACCGGTTTTGATTAGAAATCTGGCTTTGAGCAAGCTACCTTCTTCGAGAACATTCTCTAGCGCGTTCTCAGGAATAGAGACCACCAAGGCTTTATCAACTTGATAACCAATCAACGTGACTTGATCTCGCCTTGCCGGTGATGCTGTATCCAGCGTTAGTAACGTTCCGACTGGAACACTCAAGGCTCGAAAGGCTGTTCTATCAGGGTATCCTTGCCGTAACACCGTAGCTACGTTGTCTTCCTTAATCACGCACTATTCCTCTATGCTTTGATATTAAAACCGAGACCTTTGAACTTAGAGAAGAGCTCAGAGGAGCCTTGCTTCAGCTGTATCTTTACACCCGAGAATTCACGACGACAGCGGTAGTTTTTTCGTAACTGATCAAAGCCCGAGGCTCTCGTTGCCTCATCGTCTTGTAAAGTTCGCATCAATTGCCCGTGGTCATGACGAACATCAAAACAGGCACGAATCGCGGTATGCAAACACCATTGCGCATCTGCCGTTGAAGTAAATGCCATACGAGACAATGGGGGCTCCTCTAAGAATTGCCCGAGAGAATGCCGAGTTGGTAGACCAAGAAACTGGCAAACACTGCGATAAACCATTTCAGTCCCCGAGACCTTGCCGTCGAAACTATATCCTGCGATGTGCGGCGTACCTAAATACACAAGCGATGCAAGCTCCGTATCGATGTGAGGCTCATTCTCCCAAACGTCTAAAATCACTGTCGGGGCATTTTCTTGTTTTAACCGTTGTTTTAAACAGGACTCTCTGACAACGCCGCCCCGACTGGTATTGATCAGGACCTGATTCGCCCCAAGCGCGCTAATTTGCTCAGCATCGATCATATACTGCGTGGGAAATTCACCGTCATCCGTTAGAGGTACGTGCAACGAGATTACGTCACATTGGAGCACCTCATCGAGAGAACATAGCGCCTCTTCCGTGTCTTCTGAAGTTTTGAAAGGGTCATAAACCTTGGTAGTCACACCAAGACGCTGAAGCTTTTTGTTCAGTCGACGTCCGACATTGCCATAGCCAATAATGCCGACTGTCGCCTCGTCTACTTCAAAGCTGTGTGTGTCGGCTAAAATCGACAGACAACTCAATACATACTCAACGACCGAGTTTGCATTAGCCCCAGGGGCCGCTGCAAACCGGATGTCTTGCTGGTTCAGGTAATCAAGGTCAACATGATCCTGCCCAGCCGTGCATGTTCCCACAAAACGAACGGTTGAGTCTTTTAGTAAACGCTGATCAACCTGCGTAACCGAACGTACTAACAGCACGTCGGCATCTAGGATATCTGAGGAAGTTATCTCTCGGCCGGGCTTGGCAATTAACTCGCCAAACTCGCCGAAAAACCTATGGAGTAGAGGGATATTCTCGTCGGCTACAATTTTCAAAAGCACCTCTGATGCTGGTGATTTCTGCGGCCTTGAAATAGGCCTTAACTATTATTTTTATCTAGCAAGTGTGCCGGATACTCACAGTTTAACTTCATGCCGATGTACTGTTCCAGTTCTGGCAGCAAAAAAGCATCATCTTCACAGGCAAAGGAAATCGAAATACCTGTCTCGCCGGCGCGACCCGTTCGGCCAATACGGTGCACGTAATCTTCAGGATCGTCAGGGAGATTGTAATTAAATACATGACTCACGCCGTCGACATGAATCCCCCTTCCTGCAACATCTGTCGCTACCAAAATCTCAATATCACCACGCTTAAACTGATCCAAGGTTTTAATGCGTTTGTGCTGAGGAACCTCTCCAGACAGCAAAGCAGCCTTGATGCCCTTTGCTTTTAATGCTGATTCGAGGCGACGGGTCTCATCGCGTCGATTACCAAAAATAATGGCACGACTCACTTTGTTCAAATCAAGATAGCGACAAATAATTTCAAGCTTTTCATCCGACGACACCATGAAGATCTTCTGATCCACTTTTTCAGTGGTCAGTTGCTCTGCTTCGATCTCGATATGAATCGGACTACTTGTCCAGCGCTGACACAAGTTCAACACGTCCTGATTAAAAGTGGCGCTGAAAAGAAGCGTTTGTCGACGATCAACTTTCGGGCAGCGGCCAAGAATACGTTTAACATCAGGAATAAACCCCATATCAAGCATTCGATCCGCTTCATCAATGACGAGCGTATCCACTTGATCGAGATAAAGGTCGCCGCTATTCAAGAAATCAATAAGGCGACCTGGCGTTGCCACCAAAATATCGATCACATTATTGCGCACATACTCGCGCTGCTTCTGATAGTCGATACCGCCAAGTACAGAGTAGATCGAAAGGCCCGCATATTTCGTCAAAGCACGCGCGTCCTTTTCAATCTGTAGAGCAAGCTCTCGCGTTGGCGCCAAAATCAATGCGCGCGGTTCACTCGAAAAACGGTCTTCAGCTGGAACCGGCCGCAACATAAAATCATTAATAATGGTAATCAAAAATGCGGCAGTTTTGCCCGTACCGGTCTGCGCTTTTCCAATGAAATCATGGCCTTGCAGAGTATAAGGTAATGATGCAGCTTGAATCTCACTGCAGTACTGGTACTGCAAATCGGCAATCGCATGCAACAAACCATCTTCCAGCCCAAGATCATGAAAGCGCGTCTTTCCTTCTGCAGGCTCTACTTTGTATTCTGCTACTGTCCATGCTTTTTTGTTCGGAGCCGATTTTGCTGCCTTGGATGAGGCTGGCTGCGTGCGACCTTTTGTCGCCTTCGTGTTAGCGGTCGCACCCTGACTTGAGCTCTTGGGTGCCTTTGGACTTTTCTTTGATTTCTGGGAATGAGCAGATTGCTCGGAAGTACGAGACTTTACCGTCTGATCGGATTGTTTTTTTGACTTAAAAAGGCCACGAAACATTACTTTAACGCCTACAAAATAGAGTTCTGACAAGTCTTACGCACGAGCTCCATCATCTGGAAAAAGGCTGACCATGATATGCAAGCTATCGCGCCGAATGCATGAGAATTTGCGAGCCATACTATAACAGATCACTCGCGACATAACTGCATAATTTTGCATAGCTCCGGCTTCCTGTAAACCGCTCGTCTAGGGCCTGGACAAACTGCAGTGCTCGAGACGGCAAGCCACCTTCCAAGTAAGCCATTGTTTGCCGCTGCACAGATTCAATAAAGCGTTCACTAGGTTTGCACGAAGGATCGCTCGCATTATCCGCAGACAACCTAAACGGCATGCCGGCCGCCTTGCTCATTATCCTCTCCAGAGCCTGAGGCTTTACTTCTACCCTCTCAAACTCAGATTGCTTTGAGGCGTCTCGCCCGTCAGGCTCATACCAATAACCATAATCGAGAAGCCTCCGCCTCCGGTTACCCGCAATACACCAGTGCGCCGCCTCATGGAGAACACTCGCAGGGTAGTCCTCTCTTGAAAAAACGCGACTCAAGGCGTGCGCATCAATACTCTTACCACAAGTAAACTGGGTTGCGACATTGTTTGGCACGAAGAAGGGTTCGCTTGCACCGATACAAAGAACAGTCTTTTCAGACTGCTCAAAACACTGATTGAAAACCTCGGCCAACTCTTCGGCCAAAACTCGTTCTAACATATTTGACGGTTTCTTAATGTTCGCACACACACCTTTAAAGCGCGGTATGATACTTGAATTGAGCAGTATTGCAGAGACACTAACTGAAACTCGAAATAAACTACGCCAAATGGAACCTTTTCCCGAATCAGCAATCTCAACGTCAGCGTTGAACGCCAGTATTCTGTGAATGAAAGCGCATCACCATTAATCACAACCAAGGATCTATACGTTGATTGCCCGCAAAACCATTTCACCACTTGCATACTTAATAGCGGCCATCACTGAACGCTTCAGTTTTCTGGCTGTCGCATTCTGGGCACTTGTGAGTGCATTCCCAACTGCACATGCTTTCGACTTCGCCAGCTCGGTAAAGCAAGATTCGGCATTTTTAAGCGTTGATCAGGCTTTTATTTTCGATAGTGAAATAACATCAAGCGGCCTTAGGTTAAATTGGCAAATCGCAGACGGCTACTATCTCTATCAAAGTAAAATCAAGCTAAGTTCCAGCGATGACAACGCAACGCTCGGGAAACCCATCTTTTCTGACCTTGGGATTGAAGAGGAAGACCCTTACTTTGGGATCACTCGCGTAGTCTACAAGGAGCTCGTCGTTGATCTACCGATCACTGTAAACTCAGGAGCTAGCGATACAGAAATCACGGTCAAATACCAGGGCTGTGCGACGGCTGGGCTATGTTATCCGCCTGAAACAAAAACGATTCTTTTTATACCTCCAGCCGATGCCAACACTCCGCTCTCGGGCTCATCAGAAAAAGCCGCTCCCCATACAGACTCAGCTGAGGCAGACGATAGCGACGAACCATCAAACAAAGCAACAAGCACATTACCCAAAACGAGCCTCGACTCTGAAGATGCATCATCTATCTTCGCTTTCATGCAGAACAGCTCTTTCGCAGCACTTGTCGGCATTTTCTTTGTTCTTGGGCTAGGGCTGACATTTACTCCCTGCGTGCTTCCCATGATACCGATTATTACATCCATTGTTGCAGGACCTGATGGCGCCAACCAAAGCACTGCCAAAAATCTTGTTCTGGCGATTTCGTATGTACTCGGCATGGCCCTAACATATGCAGGACTTGGACTTGCAGTAGGCTCACTCGGGGCCGGTGCGAATCTGCAAGCCGCAATGCAAAGCCCAAGCGTGCTCATCTTTTTTGCGTTTATATTTGTCGTATTAGCCTGCGCTATGTTCGGACTTTACGATATTCAGCTCCCAGCCTTTCTCAGAGACAAACTGCAAAATACAAGCAATCGCTATTCCGGCGGCACGCTTTTCAGTGTCTTCATCATTGGTGCGCTTTCCGCTCTTTTGGTATCACCGTGTGTTTCCGCTCCGCTTGCCGGCGCGCTGCTTTATATCAGTGCGAGTGGAGACGCCCTTTTAGGTTTTGCCTCGCTACTTAGTCTTGGCATCGGTATGGGCCTGCCTTTAATTGTGGTTGCGGTGGGTGGTGCTCGCTTCTTGCCGAAAGCCGGAGGCTGGATGAACGCAAGCAAATTTTTGTTTGGCGTTTTGCTTTTAAGCGTCGCCGTATGGTTACTTGGACGAATCATTCCAGGCCCCTACAGCTTGGCGCTATGGGCATTTTTGGCGCTATTTGTCGCCGTGTTTATGGGGGCATTTGAAGCCGCTAACTCGGTACCCCAAAAGCTAACTAAAAGCATTGCATTATCGATATTTCTAATCGCAGCTATTTGGCTCGTCGGCGCGTTCACTGGCGCAAGCGACCCCTTCAATCCCCTTCAAAACCTAAAAACAGGAACCCAAAACGGCGCAAACCAATCAACCAGCCAACTGGATTTCCAAAAAGTGTATAGTCTCGAAGAACTAGACAACGCACTGAATGTCGCAAAGGAACGCGGACAAAAAGCGTTCGTCGACATTTATGCCGACTGGTGTATTAGCTGCATCATCATGGAGCGAGAAGTATTCGTTCAAACAGATGTGCAGAGTTTGTTGAGTCAATTTCACCTCATTAAGGTTGATGTCACCGAAAATAGTGACGAAAACATCCGACTTCTGGAAGATATGGCATTATTCGGCCCCCCTTCNTATCTGCTCTTTAATGCGCAAAAGGAAGAGATCAAAGATCTTCGTATTGTTGGTGAAATATCAAAAGTCGCTTTCATCGAGCGCTTGCAAGCTGCGCTGGCAAGGCGATAGACACACTCGATGACACAACAACAGGCACTTCCGATCGTCGCCATCATCGCGGGCGAAATGTGTTTCGCCATCATGGGCGCACTCATCAAATACATGAGCACCGACCTCAGCACTGAAACGATTGTATTTTTTAGAAACAGTCTTGCTCTTGTCATTATTGTACCGATGATTCTCCACAAGTTTGGCCCTGTCGGATTTAAGAGCAATCAAATGCATCTTCATTTGCTTCGAGGAACAATCGGTGTTGCGGCGATGAGCTGTTTTTTTTACGTTCTAGGTCGCATGCATTTTACTGAAGCGATTCTACTTAAACTCTGCACACCGTTTTTCATCCCCTTGATTGCAATGGTATGGCTCAAAGAAAAAAGCTCTGCAACTACATGGTTTTCAATCTTGCTGGGTTTTGTCGGCGTAGCCATCATTAGCGAACCCAAGATGCAGGGTGAACTAGAACAGCGTTTTAACGAGCTTAGCTTGGTCGGCATCGGCTTAATTGGTGCGTGCTTAGCGGGTCTTGCAAAAGTGACGATAAGAAGGATGGGCGGGACTGAACCGGCGTTGCGTACCGTTTTTTACTTTGGTTTGTTCGCAAGCTTGGCTTCGCTGCCTTTTGCTGCAAACACCTGGACGCAACCAAACTTGGAACAGTGGCTTCTTTTATCGATGCTGGCGATCGTTGCAACCATAGGCCAACTTTTAGTGACATTTGCCTACAAACGCGCAGCGGCGGGCAAGGTCGGACAATATACGTATACTTCAATCATCTTTACCGCAGCCATAGGGTGGGCATTTTGGGGGGAAGTAATTACGTTGGCGATCTTTCTCGGGTCAAGCTGCATCATTATTGCAGGCATCATCAATGTAAAGTCGAAATGAAATATGCCCTTGCCCATCCAGGCGACTCCTAGTGACAAGGGCAACCTGGTGATGATTAAACGCGCTGAATAAAGTAAACGAAAAGATCGCCTTCTTCTTCTTGAGCTAACAATGTATGCCCCAGAAAGCGACAAAATTGCGGGATGTCTCGGGTTGTAGACGGGTCTGTCGCCAACACTTTTAGTATTTCTCCAGATTCCATATCGGGCATTTTTTCATGCAGCATCATGACGGGCTCTGGGCAAAGCAGACCTGTTGCATCAAGTTCTTGATTGAATTCCATATTCGAGTATCTACGCTATGATTAACAGTGATTATTTTAACTGTTAGCTATACGGAAGTAAGTATGATTCGAGTCATTATCGAGCGGCGCATTGCCGAAACTCTAGAAAAAAATTATGAAACCGCAGCACTAGAGATACTTTCTGCATCTGTGCGCGCCCCAGGATTCATTTCAGGCGAGTCGTTGTGCGACCTTGACAATCCGAGGCACCGAATTGTTTTGTGTAAATGGCGCAGTCGACTGGATTGGGATAACTGGTGTCAGTCACAGGAGCGAAAAGAGCTCATGTCCAAGCTGACCCTAATGCTCGAAAAAGACGAATCCGTTACAGTATTAGACTCCCCTCACTAAATAAAAAGCTGCTGTTCCAGCAGTGTTTCAGCGCGCTAGAATGTGCGCTGAAAACCTTTTTACGCCCCCTTTGATTAGTTTTTGTACAGAGTTGAACTAAACTCTTGAGCAAGATCAATTTAACCCTAGATTTGGTTGATTTTGACAAACGCCCTCAGTATTCTTCGCGCCGTCTGGGTGTAAAGCTTGGACTAGCACGACAATAATGAGATAACTGGCTTCAGACCGGTTCCGAAATGCTTTGATTTTCATTAAAGCGAGCCTCGAAAAACGTAACTAAATGGATCTTCAATAATGAGCAACGAGATCAACCCAGTAACTTACAACTACAAAGTTGTACGACAATTCGCCGTTATGACGGTGGTGTGGGGAATTGTCGGCATGGCTGCGGGTGTATTTATAGCCGCACAGCTAGTTTGGCCCGAACTAAACTTTGACAACCAATACCTGAGCTTTGGTCGTATTCGTCCACTGCACACCAATGCCGTAATTTTTGCATTCGGCGGATCGGCGCTTTTTGCTACGTCCTTTTATGTGGTGCAGCGTACATGTCAAGCTCGCTTGATCTCTGATAGCTTGGCAGCTTTTGTGTTCTGGGGTTGGCAAGCAGTTATCGTTGCAGCAGCAATCACTCTTCCAATGGGCTTCACAAGCTCTAAAGAATATGCCGAATTAGAATGGCCAATCGACATCTTAATCACCTTGGTCTGGGTTGGTTACGCTGTCTTGTTCTTCGGCACGATCATGAAACGTAAAACCAAGCACATCTATGTAGCCAACTGGTTCTACGGTGGCTTCATCTTAACGGTTGCGGTCCTCCATATTGGTAACAACCTGGCTGTTCCAGTAACAGCCATGAAGTCCTACTCAATCTATTCCGGCACTGTTGATGCAATGATGCAGTGGTGGTACGGCCATAATGCAGTAGGCTTCTTCCTTACTGCAGGCTTCTTAGGAATGATGTACTACTTCGTACCAAAGCAAGCAGAACGTCCGGTTTACTCTTACCGTCTATCTATCGTTCACTTCTGGGCACTTATTTCACTTTATGTTTGGGCGGGTGCTCACCACCTTCACTACAGTGCACTTCCAGATTGGGCTCAAACGGCGGGCATGGTCATGTCATTGGTACTTCTTGCACCATCTTGGGGTGGTATGATCAACGGTATGATGACCCTGTCCGGTGCATGGGACAAACTCCGCACGGACCCTATCCTTCGCTTCTTGGTCGTTTCGCTGTCGTTCTACGGAATGTCTACGTTTGAAGGCCCGATGATGTCTATCAAGACTGTCAATGCACTTTCACACAATACTGACTGGACTATCGGCCACGTGCACTCAGGCGCTTTAGGCTGGGTTGCGATGATTTCTATCGGTGCAATCTACCACCTAATTCCCAAGCTGTTTGGCGTAAAGGCGATGTTCAGCACATCGCTCATAAACATCCACTTCTGGTTAGCAACGGCTGGCACCGTTCTGTACATCGCAGCAATGTGGGTAAACGGTATTATGCAAGGCTTGATGTGGCGCGCGGTCAACACCGATGGCACCCTAACTTACAGCTTCGTAGAGTCACTTGAGGCGAGCCACAATGGTTACCTTGTGCGCTTGATCGGTGGCGTTATTTTCCTAGTCGGCATGCTTATCATGGCACTGAATGTTTGGTTAACAATCAAACAGAAAGACGCCAAAGCGCTCGATTCAATGCCTGCGACTGCTTAAGGGAGATAAACGATGAAGCAACATGAGTTAATTGAAAAGAACCTTGGCCTGATGATCCCTTTGATCATCGTGGCTATCAGTTTCGGCTTCTTAGTAGAAGTTGTCCCTCTATTCTTCCACAAGGATATGAAGACACCGGTAGATGGCCTTGAGCCATATACTGCTCTTCAGCTAGAAGGCCGAGACATTTATATCCGTGAAGGCTGTAACACATGTCATACACAGATGATCCGTCCATTTAGAGCAGAGACCGAGCGATATGGTCATTACTCGGTGGCTGGAGAGTTCGTTTACGATCACCCTTTCCTTTGGGGATCAAAGAGAACAGGGCCTGATCTGGCTCGTGTAGGCGGTCGTTACAGCGACGATTGGCACAGAGCGCACATGTACAATCCGCGCAATGTTGTTCCAGAGTCTAAGATGCCGTCATATCCTTGGCTGTTCACTGCAAAGATTGACCACAAAACAACTCCATTGAAGTTGGAAGCTCTTCGTAAAGTAGGCGTTCCATACACAGATGAAGATATAGCTGGCGCAGCAGACGCAGTGAAAGGCAAGACTGAGATTGAAGCATTGGTCGCCTATCTTCAGAACCTTGGCACCTTGATCGGTAACAAATAAGAGCAACCATGGATATAAATACGCTACGCGGCATGTCGACCATCTTGGTCATGATTGTTTTCATCGGCATTTGTTGGTGGGCTTTCAGCAGCGCAAAGAAAAAAGACTTTGAAGATGCAGCCAACCTGCCCTTTGATGACGACGACATTGCAGAGCGCACGCTAAGCGAAAAAGAGAGAGAGAATCATGACTAGTTTCTGGAGTTTTTGGGTTTCCATTATCAGTCTGGGAAGCATATTCGGTAGCCTTTGGCTTATTTACGTGACACGTAAGAGCCAGACATCCGACACTGAAACGGAAAAAACAATGGGCCATACCTTCGATGGCATCGAAGAATATGACAACCCATTACCTAAGTGGTGGATGTACATGTTCGTCGCCACCTGTGTATTTGGTCTTGCCTACTATGCACTCTACCCCGGCCTTGGCAATTACAAAGGCCTGCTAGGCTGGACACAAGTCGGTCAGTGGGAGAACGAAGTACAAACGGCAGAAGAAAAATACGGTCCTATTTTTGAAGCGTATGCTGCGACGCCTATTGATGAATTGGTTCAAGATGCAGAGGCGATGAAAGTTGGTCAACGTCTCTTCGCAAACAACTGTGCGGTTTGTCATGGCTCTGCTGGTCGCGGCGCGATTGGTTTTCCCAACTTGACCGATGATGATTGGTTGTACGGCGGTACTGAAGAAGCAATCAAAGCCACTTTGGTGAATGGTCGAATGGGCAATATGCCAGCTAAAGGCTTGAATCCAGCGATGACCAATGCTCAAGTTGATGACATGGTTCATTACCTGTTGTCATTCAGTGACCGCAGTGACAATTCTGAGGCGGCTGAGCGCGGTGCAGCAATGTACCAAACAGCATGTGCAGCGTGTCATGGTGCTGACGCTAAAGGTAATCAAGCCCTCGGCGCTCCAAACCTAACCGATAACGTTTGGTTGTATGGCAGCACGCCTAAGCGCATTTCTCACACGCTTCTATATGGACGTGCGGGTGTGATGCCTGCTCAGTTAGAGCGACTTGGCGAAGAGAAAATTCACTTACTTACAGCGTATGTAAAAAGCCTTTCTCAGAACTAAGATAGAGATCGAGGCCCTTTCAACAGAGAGGGCCTTTCCTCCAGCCCTGCAAATCAGCTTGGGCTAAACATCAAGAGACGCGAGTAGTTATGTCGGAAAAAATCCCGGTTAAACAGATTGAACCAGGCGCTCAAGACTTAGAGACATACAGCAGCAACGCTGCTCAAGACGGCGTGACCAAAACCGTTGAGCTCTACGCATCTCGAAAAAAAATATACGTTAAGAAAATCAAAGGACTCTTTCAGGGCATCAGACGATATTCCCTGTGGGCCCTTATGATCATGTATTTCTCAATCTGCTGGATATCCGTTAATGGGCAGCAGATTGTTCACTTTGATCTACCGGCACGTAAATTCCACCTATATGGAATTACCTTTTGGCCTCAAGACTTTTTCCTTTTGGCGGTAGCACTCATTATTTGCGCCTATGGGCTGTTTTTCATCACCACCCTGTTCGGGCGCGTCTGGTGTGGTTACACCTGCCCTCAAACGGCCTGGACTTTTATTTTCATGTGGATTGAGGAGAAAGTCGAAGGCAGCCGAAATCAACGAATTAAGTTGGATAAAGCTAGCAACGACATTAGTAAAGTTAGTAAGAAGGCTTTAAAGCATTTTCTTTGGCTGTTTGTTGCATTCGCAACGGGGCTGACGTTTGTCGGTTACTTTTACCCTATACGCGAGCTAGTTCCAGATTTATTCGGTCTTGCGGCGAACGGTTGGGCCTACTTCTGGATCGGCTTCTTTACTGTAGCGACTTATTTAAACGCAGGCTGGTTGCGCGAACAGGTCTGTCTCTATATGTGCCCTTACGCGCGCTTTCAGTCGGTCATGTTTGATCCGGATACACTCATCGTCTCGTACGACAAAGGTCGGGGCGATCCACGAGGCAGCCGCAAGCGCAACGCAGATTATAAAGAGCAAGGCCTTGGCGACTGTGTTGATTGCGGCATGTGTGTTCAAGTCTGCCCCACCGGCATTGATATCCGTGATGGGCTGCAGTACGAATGCATCGGCTGCGCCCTGTGCATTGATGCCTGTGACTCAATCATGGATAAAATGAACTATCCAAAAGGCTTGATCAGCTACACAACCGAACAACGACTCGAAGGTAAGTCGAGCCATATCTTAAGGCCAAAATCGATTGCTTACGCGGCGTTGCTCGTGATTATGACAGGCACATTCCTGATGCATATATTGAATCGCGTACCGCTCGAAATTGATGTAATTCGTGATCGAGGCTCTCTGTTCCAGCTCAATGGGTTGGGCGAGATAGAGAACTCTTATACCGTTAAAGTTATGAATATGACTGATGAGAATCAACGCATGACGCTTGAAGTTTCCGGCTTTGATGGTTTGAAGATTGGTACGACTTCTGAATTCGAAGTTGTTTCCGGAGAAGTATACAATCTCCCAACAATTGTCGAAGCGAAACCGTCCGATTTACCAGGCAGCAGTAATGAAATCAACTTTACCGTTCGCTCCATAGACAATCCTGAACTTGAAGCGTACTCAGAAAGTCGCTTTCTCGGATCAAAAGAGTAAATTTTATGAGTACCCAAGCAATGAGCGAACCGAAACAGAAGTGGTATCAGCAACGCTGGCTTCTCTTTGTAATGAGTGTTCCAGCTGCTTCTGTCATTCTTAGTAGTATCATGATCTACCATGCCGTAACCGGCAAAGATTCATTGGTAAATGACAACTACTATAAATATGGCATGGAAATAAATCAGACCATTGGTCAAGACAAGCTCGCAAAATCACTTGCCGTAGAGGCGACGGTCACCATCAAAGAAGATGGCGACGTGATCATAAACTTGGCTTCTCTCGCCACAGAAGTTGAGCCGTTTCTCACGTTGAAGCTAGTGCACCCAACACTTGGAAACCTCGACAGCGAAACAAAGCTTTTTCCGAGCCCGTCAGGGTATACCGCTCAGGTGCCAGAGAATTTGAGCGGGCTTTGGTATTTAGACTTATATTCGCATGACGAATCTTGGCGTATTCGTCGCCAGACTTCCCTTCCCACGAATGCCTTTGTAATGACACCATAGGGCGTTGTAGGGAACTTCTTACGGCCATGCTATGTGGACGAGGCTAGATGAGCCAAAACTGCTTTCATTGCGGAGAAACGATTCCACTAGGATTTCATGCGCAACTGCAAATTAAGGGGCAGCTAGCTGCGTTCTGCTGTTATGGCTGTCAGGCTGTGGCGCAAGTCATCCTAGATGACGGACTAGAAAATTTCTACAGCCATCGAACAGCCCTCGCGAGCAAGCCACTGGAACTTGCTGATGACGAAATCACGCAACTCAGACTGTATGACGACCCCCTGCTCCAGGAAGAGTTTGTTCAGACAGTCAGCGTTGACGACACGCAAACCTCTCAGCAGTCTTCACGACAAACCTCTCTTAGTATTTCCGGTATTACTTGCGCGGCGTGTATCTGGCTTCTCGAACGTGAAATCAATCGACTCGATGGCGTTCTCAGCTTCTCGATCAATCACAGCACCCATAAAGCATTCATCGAATGGGAGCCTTCCTTTCAACTGAGTAATGCGTTGATTCAAGCACGTAAGCTCGGCTATCAAGCGAAGCCTTACCGACATCACGAAGCTAAAGTCGCGGCGATACGAGAAAAGCGTATGGCCATTTTCCGTATTGCGGTCGCTGGCATAGCCACAATGCAGAACATGATGTTTTCGATCCCACTCTATCTCGGGATGTACAACGATGCAGATACGCAGTTAATCGGTTTATTTCGCTGGGTCAGCATGTTCATGGCGGCACCTGTCGTATTGTTCTCAGCCCTGCCTTTTTACCTCGCGGCAATCCGCTCTCTCCGAGCAAAGAAGCTCAGCATGGATGTACCTGTGAGCATTGCTATCATCGTTGCCTATCTCGCCAGCTCCTTTACGACGATCACCACGGTTCCGACGCTCGAGTCAGATGTATATTTTGACTCTGTTGCGATGTTTGCATTTTTCCTACTTGTTGGACGCTTTGTCGAAATGCAGACTCGCCATCATTTTCTTACTGATGACGCCGATATGGACCAACTTCTGCCTGAGACGGCAACGATCATGGTCAACGGAAAACCTCAGAGTGTGGTAAGCCATCGTATCGCCTCCGGTGACATTTTGCGTATTAAACAGGGCGAAGTTGCTGCTGCCGATGGCGTTGTAGTGTCGGGATCATCGTTGTTTGATGAGGCCGCGCTAACCGGGGAGTTCTTGCCCGTCGCAAAAAACGAGCATGACTTTGTCAGCGCAGGGACGGCTAACATCGAAAATACTATTGAGATACGCGTTAGCGCACCAGCAAAGTCTAGCCGACTCTCCTCAATAGTCCGCTTGATAGGCCAAGCACAATCAGCAAAACCTAGAACACAAACAATGGCAGACAATCTTGCATCTTATTTTGTCGCTTTGGTCTTAGTCTCCTGCACTGCAACAGGGGTCTACTGGTTCTTGAATGATTCAAAACATGTTCTGGCAATCACGCTTTCAGTTCTAGTCGTAACATGTCCCTGCGCACTATCCCTTGCCACACCGACCGCCCTCACGGGGGCTACAGCAGCACTCCGTAAACTCGGCTTCCTTCTGGCGAAGAACCATGTTTTGGAAGCAATGTCGCGCGCTGATGATGTCATTTTCGATAAGACAGGAACGCTGACGCAAGGCAAACTGAGTATCGCACACATAGAACCTTTATCGGGCCAGTCGGAGGAGCACGTTCTTGGCATTGCAACAGCGTTGGAACGGGAGACGCACCATCCGATTGCGAGAGCATTTGATTGCTCTGTCGCGACTTCAGCGAGCAATCTTCAGCATCATACCGGCCAGGGCGTATCCGGCGAGGTAGAGGGAACTCGCTATTTTCTGGGTAGCGCGCGCTTTATCGAACAGGTAACAAAAGACGGCTTCTCATCTGTTAGCGGCGCTAAGGAAAGTCACTCTCAAGTATTTCTTAGTTCAGATCAGCATATTTTGGCGCGATTCGATCTTAGCGACACACTCCGCCCTGAAGCAGCCGAGACAGTTAGAGCACTCGCTAAGCGCGGCTCAACCATCCATATATTGAGTGGCGACCAGCAATCTGCCGTGGAAAACATCGCTGAAAAACTGAGGATTGCGCATATAAACGCTGAGCAAAGCCCCGAAGACAAACTCGCCTACGTTAAAGCGTTACAAGACAAGGGCCGAAGTGTGGTTATGGTCGGCGATGGCATTAATGACCTGCCCGTTTTAGCACAGGCTGATCTCTCTATTGCTATGGGCAGCGCCAGTGATCTCACAAAACTGAATTCAGATGCCGTGCTATTAAACGAGCATCTAGATGTCCTGGCGAAAGCCTTTGAGCACGCTTCAAAGACACGTAAAATCATAAAAGAAAACATCGCATGGGCGCTCGGATATAATCTTTGCATGCTACCATTGGCGATGATTGGCCTTGTTCCGCCGTACTTTGCGGCACTTGGCATGTCACTTAGCTCATTGATTGTCGTTTTTAATTCTACTCGTCTTCGAAGCACGTAAGGCCTTATGGAAATTCTCTACATACTGATTCCTGTTTCTCTCATTCTAGTGACCATTGCGATTGTACTTTTTGGCTGGGCTATAAAGAACGGCCAATACGATGACCTTGAAGGGCCCGGCCACAGCATCTTGTTTGATGACGATGATGACATGATTCCAGGCCCAGACGATAAACCGAGAAACAAGCCTCTAGCAAAGTCTGAACAGGAGTAAACACCTATTTTGCTTGAAACCCTGCTAAGCGCTTTTCTACTTGGAATATTGGGTTCAGGCCACTGCCTCGGCATGTGCGGTGGGCTATCATCAGCGCTAGGCCTTCAGAGTTCCCAACAAAGCTATGTTCTTAGCTATCACCTAGGCCGTGTCGTGTCTTACACAATGGCGGGTATCTTTGTAGGGTTGATCGGTTTTTGGTTCGCAGAATATTTAGGTGCCTTAACCGCTTTAAGGGCGCTTGCAGCCATTATGCTGATTCTGATGGGTTTTTACCTAGCGGGTTGGTTCAATGGACTCATATTAAGTGAAAAGCTAGGGAGTCTTGTTTGGCGTAGGCTACAACCTCTCGGAAAACGCTATCTTCGCCCTTCGGGCCAAGCTCAAGCGATATGCCTCGGTTTAGTTTGGGGCTGGCTGCCTTGCGGCTTAGTATATTCAAGTTTGATCTACGCAAGCTCTCAAGCGCATTGGTTTAACTCAGCGCTCACAATGCTGTGCTTTGGTATTGGAACGCTGCCAAGTATGCTCGGGGTGTCGTTTATGGGCAAACAAGCCACAGCGTGGCTGAATAGCACACGATTCAGAAAAGCAGCCGGTATTGCCTTGCTCATTTATGGTGTCTGGTCCCTTACTCAATTAGTGCATTTTTATCAGTAAAAGCACCTGACTCCGCACTACTCGCCTATTTTGACTCAAGGCTGATAGATTTCTAGCACCTGAACAATACCCATATCTTCGCTAGACTTTGAAGACGAAATGATTTGATCATTATCAAACTCATAGGGCTTTCGTTGCCCTGAGCGGTCTATTTCAAGGCTCTCAAAATCAAAGAGTTTTGTATCCGCTAGCTGCGACGGCGCGACATTCTGAAGAGAGCTAAATATCGCCTCTACTCTCGAGGGATATTGGCGCTCCCAGTCTTGCAGCATTGTCTTGATGGTTTGACGTTGTAAGTTTTCTTGCGAGCCGCATAAATTACATGGAATGATCGGATATTCCATGATATCTGCGAAGCGCTCGATGTCCTTTTCACGGTTATACGCAAGCGGTCGAATAACAATGTTGCGGCCGTCATCCGAGAGGAGTTTTGGCGGCATCGCAGACAATTTGGAGCCATGAAACATGTTCAAAAACATGGTTTCGACAATGTCGTCCTTGTGATGCCCCAAGGCAATCTTCGTCGCTTTTATATCTTCTGCAAAAGAATAGAGCGTGCCTCTGCGCAGACGAGAGCACAAGCCACAGGTCGTCTTCCCTTCGGGAATCTTCGACTTAACGATGGAATAAGTATCTCGGTCAACAATGTAGTATTCAATCCCTAAGGACTCGAGATACTCAGGCAATATATGCTCCGGAAAACCAGGCTGTTTCTGATCTAAGTTGACTGCCACAAGTTCAAAGTTAATAGGTGCGCTTTTTTGCAGACTCATGAGGATGGAAAGCATGGTATAGCTGTCTTTACCGCCCGAGAGACAAACCATAATACGGTCACCAGCTTCAATCATATTGAAGTCCGCAATCGCCTTGCCCATGCCCCCGCGCAAGCGCTTTTGAAGCTTATTGAACTCGTATTTCTCTGAACCAACTAAGGACTTCATCGCCCCTCCCAAAACATACCCAAACGAGACCGACTTTCAATCAATCCCATGCTGGCGGCGATTATAACGAAAACCGCTGTCGTCACCTAAAAAACCAGTGTGTTTGCAACAAAAAATAACAGGTCTTGGACTGGCCGCTCAATCATAGCCGAAAACAGCAACTATACTTCCCGCAAGCCGAGGGAGAGCACTATGTCTAATGAGCTCATAAACGCCGAACGTCCGCAACGCAATGCGATTACCCGACTACTCGATACCGTTGAGTGGCTAGGGAACCTATTGCCCCACCCAGTCATCCTGTTTGCCATTTTGTGCGCTCTAGTCATCGTGGGGAGCGGTATCGCCGGTTACTTTGAACTTTCAGTCGTCGACCCGAGGCCGGAAGGAAGTAAAGGCAGAGCAGATAACGGCTTGATTGAGGTTGTCAGCCTGCTCAATGTCGCCGGATTACAGCAAGTACTGAGTGAACTGGTGAGAAATTTCACCGGGTTCACACCTCTAGGTACCGTACTCGTCGCGCTTTTGGGAGTAGGAATTGCAGAGCGATCAGGAGTAATCTCGGCTGCAATGCGAAGCCTTGTAATGGGAGCCCCGAAAAAGCTTGTCACTTTCATGGTTGTGCTGGCGGGCATCGTTTCCAATACCGCAGCTGAACTTGGATATGTGGTGTTGATCCCGCTTTCAGCCATGATATTCCTATCACTCGGCAGACACCCATTAGCGGGCCTTGCAGCTGCATTTGCAGGCGTATCTGGCGGCTATAGTGCAAACCTGTTAATCGGCACTGTCGACCCTTTACTTTCGGGTATATCCGAGCAGGCGGCGCAACTCATATCACCTGATTATCAAGTAGGCGCGGAGGCAAACTGGTATTTTATGATCGGATCTACCTTCGTGATATCTACTCTCGGTATGCTAATCACTGAATATATTGTCGAGCCAAAGTTAGGTAAATACAATCCGGACGAGGCGCCTGCTGACTCAATGGAAGAGTTGACGCTAGAAATGGACAGTCATGCCGTCACCGATATTGAAAGAAAGGGTTTACGCACTGTCGGCATATACACGCTTATATTCTCGGGCCTGCTTGCCGCGACGATCGTCCCTGAGAATGGCATATTACGACACCCCGATACAGGACTCGTTGCAGGGTCTCCTTTCTTGAAGTCCATCGTCGCGTTTATCTTCATCTACTTTTCGCTAGCGGGGATTATCTACGGCAAAGTCGTTAAAACAATCACAAGCTCTAACGATGTCGTTCATGCGATGAATCACGCCATGACGACAATGGGGGCTTATATTGTCTTGGTATTTTTTGCTGCGCAATTTGTCGCTTTCTTTAAGTGGACCAACCTTGGAGCAGTGCTCGCTGTCGTGGGTGCAACAGGTCTGGAAAGCCTCGGCTTAACCGGCCCTGAGCTATTCTTCCTTTTCATCGGAGTATGCGGCGTCATTAATCTATCCTTGGGGTCTGCATCTGCGCAATGGGCCGTCACTGCGCCAATCTTTATTCCTATGCTGATGCTTGTTGGGTACTCGCCAGAAGTCATTCAGGCAGCCTACCGAATAGGGGATTCATCAACAAATATCATCACACCGATGATGAGCTATTTTGGGCTTATTCTAGCGGTGGCCGAAAAATATCGTCGCGACATGGGGATAGGCACCTTGATCTCGATGATGCTGCCCTATTCCTTTATCTTCCTCACCTGCTGGAGCATTTTCTTTTACTTGTGGGTGTTTGTTCTCGGCCTTCCCGTTGGACCAAATACACCGACGCACTACACAATGTAAATGCACACAGCAGTAGTTAGCGTGATCTAGTCTATGCTGAGAGATATGGAAACCTTTCAGCATATTACAAGCTATCTTGGACAGGCCTTCGAAGAGCAACCTGTTTGGCGTGAACATGCGCTCATACGGAAAATGCAACGAGATGGCATCGAGCCCATCGCTTCACTATCCTTATCCAACATGCTGTCGCTTTTTAAAGTGCATTTCCTGGTCCGACATGGGCTCTACCAACTGAGAGCAAAGTGGCGAAGCACACAACGTGCAGATTTGATCATAGGAACGATAGAGATCGTCTCTATCCCCTATCCCAGCGCTACGAAAAGCGATGGGGCAACCAACTCGGAAATCCGCGAAACTGACTTGCTCGAGCACTACTACAAAGACCTGAGCAACTATGAAACTATGACCGAAGCTGAAGTCGAGCTACTGCTTAACGGTTTCTGGCAGCGCCTTCAGAGCCCTGAAGACGCCAGCGAGGCATTGAAGACCTTAGGCCTCGAAGAAGGGGCTAGCTATCAAGAGATAAAATCTGCTTTTCGCAAACATGCTCAACAATCGCATCCCGATAAAGGAGGCGATGGCGATGTATTTAATTCCATTACCAAGGCCAGAGATACTCTGCTTGCGCAAGCCGCTAAAAAATAAACAGCTCTAATGCATTTACGTTTTAGAAGTCTTGAACACCTAAAAAAGGCTTACAGGTTGAGAGGTTCCTGCTCTGTCTTATACAACCTAAAGCCGCGCCGCTCATAGTTTTTCAAGGCAACAGGGTGGTCAAGGTTGCATGTATGCACCCAAACTCTAGACACGCCTTCCCAAGACCAGGCTTTCGTAATCGCGTCTTCCAATAAGGGACGCCCAAAGCCCTGACCAATAAATTCTGGGCTCAATCCAAAGTAGAGAATCTCTACATCTCCACGCTCTCTGCGTAATTCGAAATAACCGGCAATAATGCCATCACTGTATGCCACCCAGGTCCGAAGGTCTGGGGATGACACTAGCGCATGCCACTGAGAGGTATCCCAAGCGAGCCTATCAGTCCAATCCCATTGCTTACCCACCAGCGTATATAAAAATCGATTAAACTCCGGCTGGATACCCGTACATTCAATCAAGCAATATGCAGGCATGGTCGACGTGCGTGGCTCAAAAACGGGAGCGTCAAGCATCTCGAGATAGTAGGTAATCAAGTTCTCCATATTACGCGATGCTTTCCACGATGCTTTCCAGAGCTACCAGAGGCTTATCCGCTTTTGTAATGGGTCGCCCTATCACGAGGTAATCAGATCCAGCCTGCAATGCCTCAGCCGGCGTCATAACTCGGCGCTGATCGCCCAGCTCAGCACTGGCCGGACGAATCCCAGGCGTAACCAATTTGAACTCACGTCCCAGCTCCTGCTTTAACTGTGTTACTTCATGAGAAGAGCAGACAACACCATCAAGCCCACAGTCTTTGGTAAGACGAGCTAGACGCATCACGTGCCCCATTGGCTCATCATCAATACCTACGCCAACGAGATCCGATCGCTCCATGCTCGTTAACACCGTGACGCCGATAAGCATGGGAGCCTGCTTATATTGACTCAGTTTGTCAGCACAAGCCTGCATCATACGCTGGCCACCCGTTGCATGAACATTCACCATCCAAACCCCCATATCTGCGGCAACACCAACCGCTTGCGCTGTTGTATTGGGAATGTCGTGAAACTTAAGATCTAAAAATACGTCAAAGCCGAGCTTATGAAGCTCTTCAAGAATGACGGGGCCGCAGCGCGTGTACAACTCTTTTCCGACCTTAACGCGACACAGTGAAGGATTTAGTTGTCGAGCTAGGGAGATCGCGGCGTCCGCCGACGGAAAATCTAGCGCAACAACAATAGGAGAAGTTACTTGATTCATAATATAAAGCTTTAAGTTATGTCACTAATTAGCGACGACAGGTTTAATAGATTCCCAATGAAAACAACTCGGGCATTGCCAATGAAAGCCGCCGTTAAAACCACAATCAGAACACTGATAACCAATCAACTGGCCTTCTGCAGTCGACATTGCTTTGGTCAACCGTTCCACTGGTGCCTCTGTATAGTTTGGCGCCACGAACCTCGCAGCATAAAAGGAGAGAACCCTAGAACGCGGCTCGATATCAATATCCGCCTCTACCAAAGCGCGCGCCTCGCCTTTTTTCCCCGCCTCAATTAATTCCTTGGCCAACGCGAGAAGTATCCTATCATTTCGATGCTTTAAGTATATCCGTTTAAGGAAGTCACGCATCTTTGGTTTAGTGCTAGTTGCATCGGAACATACCACCAAAAGATCAACAGCTAGAGGAGAAAAGTCTGGATGTTCTTCAACTAACGACCTCAAATACCCAATCGCTTGAACAAACCCGTGCTCAGCAGACTTTAACTGAGCCAAAAGCAGCAAAGCTCGGGGGTTCTTAGGGTCGACTTTGGAAGCATAATCTAGGTGATGACGCGCTAAGTTATGACGGCCGGACTCTAGCTGAGACACCGCAATCTCACAATGATAATGCCCCATTCGCTTCGCTAGATCAGGATCACGTTTGCAATCCCATTTCGATATCAACTCAATTGCCTGCTCCCAATCTTTTTGTCGCTCAAGAATCGATAACAATAGCCTTCGCGCTTGGTCACTTAAATCTCGAGTAAAAACAAGTTCTTCAAGTAAGGACTCAGCTCTGTCGAATAAACCTGCTGCCTTGTAATCTCTTGCTAGCTCAAAAGTAACAGCATGCGCATTTTCAGTACTTAACTGGGGATGAGCCAAGAGGTTCTGATGAATGAGAATCGCACGATCAACCTCCCCTTCTTGACGAAAGTGACGGCCAATCGATAAGTGGATAGGCAAAGTTTTAGCACTTACCTCCAGCCCTGATAGAAGCTCATCAATCGCCGTGTCCGAGTAGCTGTCCATAAGTAAGCGAAGCGGTGAGCGCGATTTCGTTAAACCGCCTCTCGGTTTAATCGATTTACCTTTTGAGCGAGTACGATACTGAAATCGCCCCAGATACCAACCAATACCAATGGACGCCACAATCAATACCACTAGCGAAAACTGGTCTGCAAATACATTCATTGAAGATTATGTGGCAGAAGCATCCGAAGACGCTTTTTTAAGTTTTCGCTCAGCCTGAGCCAGCTTGGTTTTTAGCACTAAGCTAGCAGGTAAACGAACGAGATAACCAACAACGCCACCCAACCCCAGTGCAACTAGCAGAGCAACGCCAACATTCAACTGAACCGTATCGATGAGCAAATCAACCGTAACCAGGGTCTCATTGGCTAAAGCAAACGCGGCAGCAAGAGCAATCACAACAAGAGCAATCACCGCCTCAATTAAAAATCGAATTTTAGACATAGAAAACGCAAATCAGGCCTGTTAGAAGACCTAATCATAGTATCACGTGAGAGTTTTTAGTTGCCACCGCTGAACGCGGTGAACGAATGAATAGCTGGTAAGATTGCGGCTAGGGAAGCCAAAGGGTCAGATGTATTCGCTTCGAGAAGTCTACCCCCGTAGAGCTAATAGCCTTCTTTCAAACTATCGTTTACGAGGTCACGCAACTCTTTACCCGGTTTAAAGTGCGGCACGTGTTTAGCGTCCAATGTAACGGACTCTCCAGTTTTAGGGT
>NZ_LWFT01001415.1:0-922 GCF_001635105.1 Oleiphilus sp. HI0079 | reverse complement strand
GCGCTGCGAGATCGAGGGTTGCGTTCTATTTCTTGCTTGGCGGGCTTCATTGCCTTACTCATCAACTTAAATCTTCGCGTTATATCACTTTCCAACACAGGAACTCCCGGTGGCGGTTCGTCACCCTTCGCCATTTTCTTCATGAACCGCTTAACCATTCGATCTTCAAGCGAGTGGAAGCTAATAACCACCAAGCGCCCGCCCACTGAGAGCGCATCACTGGCATTCTCCAAAAACAGCTCCAGATCATTCAGTTCCTGATTCACCTCAATGCGAATCGCCTGAAATGCTCTAGTGGCAGGATGCTTATGCTTCTCCCAAGAAGGGTTTGCCTCGGAAACAACATTGGCGAGACGAGCCGTTGTAGTAATTGGAGCAACACCTCGCTCTCTTATAATCGCCCCAGCAATTCGCCGCGCAAACTTCTCTTCACCGTATTCTCTTAACACCCGAATCAACTCAGGCTCTTCTACCTTTGCGACCCATTCGGCTGCGCTAAGACCTCGACTGGTATCCATCCGCATATCGAGCGGCCCATCATTCATAAAGCTAAAGCCGCGCTCTGCATCATCTAACTGAGGCGAAGACACTCCTAGGTCAACTAAAATTCCTGTCGCTCCCGGCCAAGAGCGTGCACCCACATAATTCTTCACTTCTGTAAACGAGCCGTGCTCAATAGCAAACCGACTATCCATCGCAGCCAGCTCAGTCGCAACGCGCACTGCTTCTGGGTCTTTGTCTATGGCCACTAACTGACCTTGCGCTGACAATGACTCTAGAATCAATCGAGCATGACCTCCACGCCCAAATGTCCCGTCGACGTATCGCCCGCCTGGGTCAGACACTAAAGCCTTAACGGCCTCTTCAAGTAGGACGGTGACGTGCGCCGAGTCAGTCGACATTAGAGCGACAAACCGTGAAA
>NZ_LWFT01001414.1:0-622 GCF_001635105.1 Oleiphilus sp. HI0079 | reverse complement strand
GTCGTCTTGAGATTCAAGGTACTTGTCGATAGCACTGATCAACTTGTCGTCTTCTACTAATACTGAGTCAACACTCATCCCTGTATGGAATTTAATCTCGTCTACGGCGTTAACGTTTGTTGGATCGGATACGGCGATAAAGAGTCGATTTCCACGCACGTATAGAGGTAGCGCGCGATGCTTGCGGATCAATTTTTCTTCAACGACTTTTTCGGGATACGAGACCTTGAGGAATGCGTTTAGATCAAGAACGGGTAAGCCGAATTCCTCTGCGGCACTAAAAGCGATCGCTTTCGAGTTCGCCAAGTTTTCTGAAACTAAGTGGGTGATCAGAGGTATGTTGTTTTCTATCGCATGCGATTGCGCCTTTAGAGCTGTGTCTTCATCAATAATATGATCAAGAACGAATTTTCGTGCTAGGCCAGTTAGATTGGTTGGCGTATTGGTAGCCATGCGTATGCGTTTCTCTTTGCTGCTTGTGTCTTATTTAAATCGCTGAATTTATATACAAATATAAGTTAGCTAAGTTGTTCTGCTTATAAATGCGAGCAATCGAACTTAACGCATCAGTATTTATATGCAGGAATTTAATTAAAAGTGTAGAGCAAGTTTCGGTTTTTAA
>NZ_LWFT01001413.1:0-1542 GCF_001635105.1 Oleiphilus sp. HI0079 | reverse complement strand
CAGCCGAAACCCTCGGTATTGAGGCTCCTGATGTTTACGCTGCATCTAAAGAAATTTCTCACGAAGGCCAAGGTCTTACAGCTGTTGAGAAAATATTCAACCGTAATGCGGTAGGTGTAAAATCTACCACACCTCTTCACACCGGCTCTGACGTTCGCGTGAAGGTTAACATTGTCGGTTCTCAGGACACGACTGGCCCGATGACTTGTCAGGAACTGGAAGCCATGGCGGCTTCGACGATTTCTCCAAGCGTCGATGGTGCATTCCAGTCTGGCTGTCACACCGCTTCGGTATGGGACAGCAAAGCAAAGGCGAACACGCCTAAGCTAATGGCGTTCATGAATGCGTTCGGCGTGATCACAGCACGTGATCCGAAAGGCGTTTACCATTCAATGACAGACGTTATTCACAAAGTATTGAACGACATTACTGTTGACGATCGCGCAATCATCATCGGTGGTGACTCGCATACTCGTATGTCTAAGGGCGTCGCGTTTGGTGCTGACTCTGGTACGGTTGCTATCGCGCTTGCAACTGGCGAATGTGCAATGCCAATCCCTGAGTCTGTAAAAGTAACATTTAAAGGCAGCATGAAGTCTCACATGGACTTCCGCGACATCGTACACGCAACGCAAGCTCAAATGCTTAAGAAGTTCGGCGGCGAAAACGTCTTCCAGGGTCGCGTTATCGAAGTACAAATCGGCACTCTATTAGCAGACCAAGCGTTCACGTTCACCGATTGGACTGCAGAAATGAAAGCGAAAGCTTCGATCTGTATTTCTACAGACGACACGTTAATTCAGTCTCTAGAGCTCGCAAAATCTCGTATCCAAATCATGATCGACAAAGGCATGGATAACGATGCCAAGATGTTACAAGGCCTAATCGACCTAGCAGACAAGCGTATTGCTGGCATCAAGTCTGGTGAAGAACCAGCGCTTGCTCCAGATGACAACGCGAAGTACTACGCTGAGTTGGTTGTTGACCTAGATGCAATCGAAGAACCGATGATTGCTGACCCAGACGTTAACAATGAAGACGTATCTAAGCGTTACACGCACGACGTAATCCGTCCTACGTCATACTACGCGGATCGTAAAGTTGACTTAGGCTTTGTTGGCTCTTGTATGGTGCATAAAGGCGACATGCAAATTATCGCTGCGATGCTTCGCAACCTGGAGAAGAAAGGCCCTATTACATTCAAAGCGCCTCTTGTTGTTGCTCCACCAACATACAACATTGTTGATGAGCTAAAAGCGGAAGGCGATTGGGATATCCTAGCGAAATATGCAGGCTTCGTTTTCGATGATGAGCATCCAAAAGAAGCAGCGCGTACTCAGTACGAAAACATCCTTTATCTTGAGCGTCCTGGATGTAACCTGTGCATGGGTAACCAAGAGAAAGCTGCACCTGGTGACACCGTCATTGCGACATCTACTCGCCTGTTCCAAGGCCGTGTTGTTGAGGACTCCTCAGAGAAGAAAGGCGAATCGCTATTAGGTTCGACCCCAATGGTTGTTCTCTCGACTGTCTTGGGTCGTT
>NZ_LWFT01001412.1:0-1126 GCF_001635105.1 Oleiphilus sp. HI0079 | reverse complement strand
CTCAACCGACTCAGGGACGACAATATTTGCAGCGAAGTGCAACACCGCCTCAAAAGTGTGTTCGGTAAATAGCGCATCAAGCTTGTCAAAGTCGCCGACATCACCAACCACTAACTCTCCGCAAGTCACCGCCCATTCGTAGCCAGTAGAGAGATTGTCGTATACAACAATATCGTGCCCAGCTTCTCCTAACTGCTTAACAACGTGACTTCCTATGTAGCCAGCACCGCCCGTTACCAATACTTTCATAATGCTCTCTTTCTCCGCGTTTCCGTTCAAGAAAATAATCTTAACCGATTCATTTGATTATCACATTTTATGCGCAATTATTTATGACCGCTTATTTGTTGTATTGATGAAGCGATCTAAGCCATCAAGGCGTCTTGCTGTTTAACTTGAGGGCCTTCTTTTTCTTGCGGCGAAGGTCAAAAAATGAGGAGATCAAGCCACTACAAGATTCTGCAAGCACATCGGAGGTGACTTCAACGCGCGTATTCATTGCAGCGTGCTCCAGCAAACGGTTCTGGCTGAGAACAGCACCAGCTTTGGGTTCTCGCGCACCAAACACCAAACGCCGAATACGAGAATGCACAATGGCGCCACAACACATCGTGCAAGGCTCTATAGTGACATATAAGGTCGCCTCAGGAAGCCGGTAATTACCCACTCTCTGGCAAGCCTCTCGGATAGCCAATACTTCGGCATGCGCCGTTGGATCACAGCTACCAATCGGCGCATTACAACCTTCTCCTACAATCTCGCCGTCCAGCACAACGACAGCACCAACAGGAACCTCCTGATGCTCGGCAGCACGCTCCGCTAAACGAAGCGCCTGTTGCATGAAGTACTCGTCGCTATGCTGCATTAGGTCGAGGTGCCGCTTGGCGAAACGCCGTTAGACCTACTCCCACTCAATCGTGGCTGGAGGTTTCGAAGAAATGTCATAAGTAACTCGAGAGATGCCAGAAATCTCATTAATGATACGGTTCGACACCAGCTCAAGAAAATCATATGGCAAATGCGCCCAACGCGCAGTCATAAAATCAATTGTCTCAACTGCGCGCAGAGATACCACGTACTCATATCGTCTTGCATCACCGACTACGCCAACGGACTTCACCGGTAG
>NZ_LWFT01001411.1:0-691 GCF_001635105.1 Oleiphilus sp. HI0079 | reverse complement strand
TGCTCAGCAGTCCTTTGAAGCTGCTGTTGCTGACTCAGGAACGCATAGTAAATACCAAGTGCTTCTTCATCCCTCTGCAGCGCAATTGACGACATGTTATGTTTCTCTGCGCCGATATTCGAAGACTGTCGGCCTTCCGAAAAAAATGGCACTGCAACGCTAATTCCTGCAGAGAAAAAATCAGGTCGATCAGAGCCGTCAGGGTTTTGTCCATCTCGCAAGCCATAACTTACCTCGACCCCCCAAGAAGGCTCAAAATCCTGTTCAAGCAGGCTTACTTGCGTTTTCGAAAGCGCCAGGTTTGCTTCATGCCTGAGTATGCGGGGGTGAAGTGTAAAACTATCCTTGCCCACTCTTATATTGAGCAAACGATCAATCTCGACTTGTGTATAACGCTCATTGGGCGAAAGGCTGGCGTCGCGCAACGTTTGGTTCGCCAAGCTATCAAGCTTTGTTCGGTGCAAGTCATAACTCTGTTTTGCTGATATCGACAGCTCTTTAAGCTTAATCAATTCCAGCTCAGCACCGATTAGATCTGATTGGGTTCTAGAGCCAACTTCGTAAAGCGATTTAATAAAGTCGCGCATTTGCTCGAGAAACCCCTGATCTACTTCTAAAAGCGCCAGCCTTTGTTGCCAAAAAAGCGCCTCGAACCACGTCTGCTCAATGGTCTTTTTACGTGCTCTCCAAT
>NZ_LWFT01001410.1:0-765 GCF_001635105.1 Oleiphilus sp. HI0079 | reverse complement strand
GGGCGATATTATGGCCGTGCTAGAGGCTCTTAAGCAGGCTGGAGCATTGAAAGCGGATCTAGTGGTGATCTAAATGATTCAGACACCAGATGTTTCAAACTATAACGACCTGAACGCTCTGCAGAATTTAAAATCTGCAAGGCACAAGGACAGTCGTGAAGGCATCAAGGCCGTCGCCGAACAGTTTGAGTCGATGTTTATATCCATGATGCTGAAATCGATGCGAGACGCGAACAAGACGTTCTCCGAGGGGAATATCCTCTCAAGTAACGACACCGAGTTTTATCAGGAAATGTTTGATTCGCAGATCTCTGTTTCTTTGGCTGGTGCTGGCGATGGAGGCATCGGACTTGCGAAGGTGATTGAACGTCAGTTGTTGGAAAATAAAGGTTTGAAGCAGGAGTCAGGTCTAGAACAAGCACTCAGCATGGCAGACATGTCTACTTATGAACGAAAGGACTTCCCGCGCTTGAACGTCGCTAGATTGGGTGATGCGATGGATGAGGTAGATCAAGTGCTAGATATTGAAGATTCAATAGCGCGGATTCCTGAAGAGCAACACGTCGCAGCGACACCGATCACAGCGTTTTCTTCACCAGAACAATTTGTTGAGGCGCTAGCGCCTATTGCCTCTAAAGTCGAAGCACAAACTGGCATATCCGCGCGCCTCATGCTTGCGCAATCGGCCCTAGAAACAGGTTGGGGCCAGAAGCCTATTTTGAAGGGCGATGGTTCGCCGAGCTTTAATTTGTTTGGCATTAAGGC
>NZ_LWFT01001409.1:0-992 GCF_001635105.1 Oleiphilus sp. HI0079 | reverse complement strand
ATAACGGTTACTTTAAACGTCTGGCGCAGACCTGTTATCACGAGTCCGAAGATTCCGGCTCTTTGTCGCAGAGTATTGTGGATGGTTGGAGTGAAAACCNTGCGATGCGCGGGTATCGCGTGAGTAGTTCTGCCTTGTCAGTGATTAAAACGTTTATTGAGCAGGGTGGGATATTGAGATTCTCCGTAGGGGATGCTGTTCCCGCGCCTCGGGACGGCTCATATGGCTGGCAAGAAGCGGCATTTATTGCGCGCGTAGAGGTTCAAAGCAATGACGGAGAGCCTGTTGCTTTAGAGTTGGAGCAATATTTTGCTCCACCGATTCAAGAGACGGTGTCAAAGCCAGAGCAGACAGTGGAACCCGCTTATATCGAAGTTGATATGTCGTCGGAGACTGAGCTTAATCCGCTTGATCAACTGCTTGGAAAACAGGTAAGAGTGCGTTTATTCAAGGAGCAAGAATATGAAGGAAGCGTTAAGCTTATTGATGAGCATCAGATTGAGATGATACCGCTTAAAGGCGATGGGAAAGTAAGTTATACCTTTAAGCTTCTCGAGATAGAAAGGCTGGAGGTATGGACCGAGTGACCAGGATTCCTCATGTTCCGTTAGCGCCTTTTACTGAGCTGTTAGGTGATATTGTTGCGGAGAATTCGATTAGCGCAGCGGATTCGCATTGGGATCACAGCAATGAGCGTGTAATTGATATTCTTCAAGGTTGGTTTGATCGGCTCGGTTTTAATACGCAGATACAAGATGTTGACCCACTTAAGGGTAAATACAATTTGATCGCAACTCTTGGAAGTGGTCCCGGTGGGTTGGTACTTGCAGGTCATACTGATACGGTGCCTTTCGACGAGTCTCGCTGGAGCACAGACCCTTTCAAGCTGCATTTTGAGCAGGAGAAATTGTTTGGCTTGGGCTCCTGCGATATGAAGGGCTTTTTTCCAATCATTGTGGAAGCGCTCAGAGGGCTGGAGGGTGCGGAGCTTA
>NZ_LWFT01001408.1:0-568 GCF_001635105.1 Oleiphilus sp. HI0079 | reverse complement strand
ATGCTTGTCTTAGAATCACGCGCCCCTCAAATAGCGAGGTCATTCTCTGTTATAGGGTTGCCGAAGAGCTTCCTTTAGAAACAGATGCGCAATCAGGTTCACTGAAGCGAAGAAATGACGACATGGCGGCTATCAGTCGCGACGAGGGAGAATATATTTTGGAGAAGAAAATGTACGCAGTTATCGTAAGCGGTGGTAAACAGCATCGTGTTACAGAGGGCGAAGTCCTTAAGCTCGAGAAGATTGAGCTTGAGACGGGCGCTAAAGTTGATTTCGATCGTGTATTGCTAGTAGCGAACGGCGACGATGTAAAAATCGGTGAGCCAAACGTGAAAGGCGCTAAAGTGACAGCAGAGATTGTTAGTCATGGTCGTCATGACAAAGTGAAGATCATGAAGTTCAAGCGTCGCAAGCACCACATGAAGCAAATGGGTCACCGTCAGTGGTACACTGAGGTGAAAATCACTGGAATTAAAGGCTAAGTTGTTTGCACCTAGTGCGAATCAGGTAGCGTAAGGAGTAATCTAATGGCTCACAAAAAAGCGGGTGGTAGTACCCGGAACGGTCG
>NZ_LWFT01001407.1:0-792 GCF_001635105.1 Oleiphilus sp. HI0079 | reverse complement strand
CGGCGTTCACTGTGCGAGGCGCTGCATCGCCAATTTCTGCGAGTCCGGTGCCGGAGAGAATCACATAACGCTCGATGGTGTTTTTTAGCTGGTGCCAGGAAGTCGTATTTCCCGGCTCGACGCGCGCTTGTGCAATGGAGACGGCAGGATCATCCGCCGAGTTTGATAGCTCGCGGATGTAGCAGCCCTCCGCTGCGAAGAAGTATTCAGTGCTCATGTGTGCAAGTGCGTTCAGTTAAGGTGTAGAAAAATCATAACAGAGGGCAATGTTAGCCACTAGCGAGCAGGTGGTCGTGCGACGGGTTTTGCGCCGCAAAGACCTTCCTATCACCATGACTGCGAGCGATGAAACTAGTGCGCCGGGAATGAACCGCGCTCTATTTAGCGCGGATCGATTGACGCAACGTGCCGAAGATCGCCGTTCGGTTTTTGCTGCGAGACAACCATCTCACCTGATCTCGGAAAGTGGCCTGTGAGTGCAGTAATGTTGACTTGGTGAGTCACTAGTAGGATCACCTCGCCATCGGCTTTTGTCTTCAGCTCTTTGGCGATCCAGGCTTTGGTCTTGTTCGTCGCTTCCTGCTTCATTTCCCAATTCTGAAAGAAGGAGTTTAGGGATGCGAGTTGTTCGGGTTCGCCTAGCGCTAATAACTGAGCTGTTTCCTTGCACCGACACCATTGGCTGGTGATAACGCGCGCGTCGCTATAGCCTTTTGCGCGCAGCTTTTCGCCCGTCTGTTGCGCTTGGTTTCGACCTGCCTGCGATAAGTTTCGTTGGCTGGCACAGTCTGA
>NZ_LWFT01001406.1:0-760 GCF_001635105.1 Oleiphilus sp. HI0079 | reverse complement strand
ACCACCACCAACACATAATGTTGCCAATCCAGTTTTCAAATCACGGGCCTCAAGCTCATCAAGCAAAGTCCCCAGAATCATTGCGCCCGTTGCACCAAGCGGGTGCCCCATGGCAATGGAGCCGCCATTCACGTTGACCTTTGCCTTATCGACACCCATCTCATCGATAAAGCGCATCACGACAGACGCAAACGCCTCGTTAACTTCGAACAAATCGATGTCATCAACACTCATGCCTGCAACTTTCAGCGCCTTGCGTGCTGAAGGCGCAGGACCTGTCAGCATAATTGTTGGATCAGTCCCTACCACAGCAGTTGCAACAACGCGGGCTCTAGGCTTCATCCCAAACTGCTCTCCCGCGGCCTTGCTTCCAATCAATACCGCGGCAGCGCCATCGACAATACCTGACGAATTGCCCGGAGAATGCACGTGATTAATTTGCTCAACCTGCGGATAACGCTTACGTGCAACACCATCAAAACCCATCTCACCCATCATCTGGAACGAGGCTTTTAGGGCGCCCAGTGTTTCTTTGGTGCTATCAGGGCGAATTAGCTCATCGTGGTCCAAAATGGTGATACCATTTCGGTCTACCACAGGCACCACAGATTTGTCGAAAGAGCCGCGTTCCCATGCTGCGGCCGCTTTTTTGTGCGACTCTGCGGCAAATGCATCAACATCCTCTCGCGTGTAACCACCCAAGGTTGCAATCAAATCTGCACCAATCCCTTGTGGCATAAAACCCGTATCAAAATTTGTT
>NZ_LWFT01001405.1:0-12698 GCF_001635105.1 Oleiphilus sp. HI0079 | reverse complement strand
GGAGACCGGTGCTGCAAAGGCAGTTTCGAAAGCGCTACCTGAGATGGCTGGTAAGCTCACGGGTAATGCGATTCGTGTTCCTACGCCAAATGTTTCGATGGCTATTTTGAATCTTAATATCGAGAAAGAGGCGACTGCTGATCAGATCAATGAGTATCTTCGTGAGGTGAGTTTGCACTCTGATTTGGCTAAGCAGATTGATTACGTCAATTCTGAAGAAGTCGTTTCGAGCGATTTTGTTGGTAACCGTCGTGCAGGTATCGTTGATGCGAAGGCCACAATTGCAAATGATGGGCGTGTCATTCTCTATGTTTGGTACGACAACGAATTTGGTTACAGTGCTCAAGTAGTGCGTATCGCTAATCAGATGGCTGGAATTACCTATCCTTCTTTTCCCGCCAGATCTTAGACGTCTCGTTCTAGGCAAAAAAAGCCCGCTATGAGCGGGCTTTTTTATTGGTGTTGCAAGCTAACAAAGCATTGCATGTAGTGCATGATTGACTATAGTTTTGGCGTCGTGCGCCATAATGATGCTCTATTTTTCGTTATCTAGTAGCAAAATAGAGGACGCGTCTTTATAATTGGCGCGATTTTTTGGTTCACCTTCTCGTTACTTATAAGTCGGCGCGGCTGATTTCGTGCAAAGGGTTCTTGGATCCAATGGTATCCAAGGCAGAGGTAAGGTGGAAAATTCATTTTGTTTAAGCTTAGGCGGGATTAATGGTCAAAATTAATAAAGGCCTCGATCTTCCAATTACTGGTGCACCAGAACAAAAGATAGCGGACACAAAAACTGTCAGTCGAGTGGGTATTGTTGGTTTCGATTATGTCGGAATGAAGCCAACTATGGCCGTTGCGATCGGAGACAAGGTTAAGCGTGGTCAGCTACTGTTCGAAGATAAGAAAACCCCTGGGGTCATCTATACTTCGCCAGCGAGTGGAACAGTCGTTGAAATTAATCGTGGTGAACGACGTGTTTTTCAGTCTATCGTCGTAGAAATTGAAGGCGATGAAGCTGTTGAGTTTGAAAAGCACGATTCAGCATCATTTGATTCGCTTACACGCGAGCAAGTTGCCGAGAATTTGGTTAAATCTGGTCTTTGGACAGCTCTGCGTACGCGACCTTTTAGCAAAGTACCTGAGATCAACAGCGTTCCGAACTCGATTTTTGTTACAGCGATGGATACCAATCCTCTTGCTGCGGATCCCTCTGTTGTGATTGCTGAAAAGGCGGAAGCTTTTGCTCAAGGGGTTACGTTGCTGACTAAGCTTACTGATGGTCGCGTATTTGTTTGCTGCGAGCCGGGAAAAGAGCCAGATGTCCCTTCAAGTGCTCAGGTATCGATCGAGAAGTTTTCGGGCGTTCATCCAGCTGGAAACGCTGGTACGCATATTCATTACTTGGATCCAGTCAGTAGTGCTAAAACGGTTTGGAGTATTTCTTACCAAGACGTCATTGCGTTTGCAGAACTATTCAAGACGGGAACTTTGCCTTCAGAGAGAGTTGTCTCAATTGCAGGTGAGGGAGTGTCTAAGGCACGCCTGATTCGTACACAGCTTGGTGCTTGTGTGAGTGAGCTTGTTAAGGGCGAAGGCGATAACGACGCGTGTCGAGCGATCAGCGGCTCGGTGTTTGGTGGCCGCACTGCACGAGGTTCTGTTGATTTTCTTGGGCGTTACGCTTCTCAGATAAGCGTTATCCCTGAACCGCAAGAGCGAGAATTGTTTGGCTGGCTTTCTCCTGGTGCTAGTAAGTTTTCCGTAATGAATATTTACTTGTCAAAGCTACTTGGACGTAAGCAGTTTAGCTTCAATACGACTACCAATGGTAGTGAGAGAGCTATGGTGCCTATTGGTGCGTATGAAAGAGTAATGCCGTTGGATATTTTGCCGACTCAATTATTGCGCTCGCTCATTGTTGAGGATACAGAACAAGCTCAGTTACTTGGTTGTCTAGAGTTAGACGAAGAGGATTTGGCGCTCTGTACATTTGTATGCCCTGGTAAGTATGAGTATGGGCCAATCTTGCGAGCTAACCTAACTCGCATTGAGAAGGAGGGGTGATATGGGCTTACGCAACTTCTTAGATTCTATTGAACCGAATTTCCACAAAGGCGGAAAATACGAAAACTTTTACGCACTGTACGAAGCGGTCGATACGATCTTTTATTCGCCTTCTAGTACAACTCGCGCAAACTCCCACGTTCGTGATGGCGTTGATCTTAAGCGAATTATGATCACCGTTTGGATGTGTACTTTTCCAGCCATGTTTTTCGGTATGTGGAATATCGGGTTTCAGGCGAACTCTGCAATTGCTGCAGGGGCGTCCATACCAACCGATTTCCATAGTTTGTTATTCATTGGTCATGACCCTGCTAACTTATGGCACAACCTTGTATACGGGGCCGCATACTTCTTGCCAGTCTACGCAGTAACGTTCGTTGTTGGTGGGTTTTGGGAGGTCTTGTTTGCTTCGGTTAGAGGTCATGAGGTTAATGAGGGTTTCTTTGTTACGTCAATCTTGTTCGCATTGATCTGCCCACCTGACTTGCCACTATGGCAGGTCGCTTTAGGGATTTCTTTTGGTGTTGTCATCGGTAAAGAGATCTTTGGTGGCACGGGTAAAAACTTCCTGAATCCAGCGCTAACCGGCCGTGCTTTTTTGTACTTCGCCTACCCAGCTGAGATCTCGGGAGATGCAGTTTGGACAGCGGTTGACGGCTTCTCTGGTGCTACATCACTAAGTCTTGCAGCAAGTGGTGGTGCTGATGCAATTATTGCTGGCAATATCACTTGGTTGGATGCTTTCTTTGGGACCGTTCAGGGCTCAATGGGCGAGACGTCTACTTTAGCGATCCTGATTGGTGGTGCGGTGCTTTTGGCTACGCGTATAGCTTCGCTCCGAATTGTACTTGGTGTGTTTTTTGGTATGGTCGCGATGTCAACCTTGCTCAATATGGTTGGTTCGGACACAAATCCAATGTTTAGCCTGCCGTTTTACTGGCATTTTGTAATCGGTGGTTTTGCATTTGGTATGATTTTCATGGCGACAGACCCTGTTTCAGCATCTATGACGAATACGGGTAAGTGGTTCTATGGAGCCTTGATTGGTGTGATGACTGTACTTATTCGCGTCGTGAACCCTGCTTTCCCAGAGGGGATCATGCTGGCAATTCTATTTGCAAACCTGTTTGCACCCTACATTGATCATTTGGTCGTACAGGCGAATATCAAAAGGAGGTTAGCTCGTGTCTAGCAAAGAAACTATGGGTAAAACCTTCACAGTTGCTTTTCTTTTGTGTCTGGTTTGTTCGCTGATCGTGGCTGGGTCTGTGGTTGCGCTTAAGCCGATCCAGCAAGAGAATAAAGCGCTTAACCTAAAAGCGAATATTCTCGCAGCAGCCGGACTTTTACCTTCCGGTGCAAGTAAAGACGAGATCGAAGCTCAGTTTGAGAAAATCGACGCTAGATTAGTGGATCTCGATACTGGCGAATATGTAGATCCGAGTGTTGTAGGAAAGCAAACAGCCCTTGCTTATGATCAACGTAAAGCACAAAAGGATCCAAAGCTATCTGACTCGATTCCTAGCGAGGAGGACATTGCGAGCATAAAGCGTCGTGTTGACTTCGCCAAGGTGTATCTAGTTCGTGAAAATGAAGAACTGAAGACCATTATTTTGCCTGTCAGTGGATACGGTCTTTGGTCAACGCTACATGGTTTTCTTGCGCTTGAAGCGGATGCAAACACTGTAGTTGGTTTTGGCTTCTATGAGCATGCTGAAACACCGGGGCTTGGTGGAGAGGTTGATAATCCAAATTGGAAGGCCTTATGGCCCGGCAAGAAGGTGTATGACCTTGATGAGTCGGATGAGCCTAAGCTCGCTCTTCTCAAGGGAGCCGTTGATCGCTCTAAGCCTGATGCTGAGTACAAGGTTGACGGTCTTTCAGGAGCAACTCTTACGAGTCGTGGTGTGACTAATTTAGTTCAGTACTGGACTGGAGAGCACGGCTTTCAGAAATATTTGAATAAATTACGTCAGGGGGCATGAAGTGAGCACAGCATCCGCTAAAGAGGTTCTATTTGAGCCCGTATTTAGTAACAACCCTATTGCTCTGCAAATCCTTGGTATTTGTTCAGCGCTAGCGGTTACGACAAGCATGCAATTGTCGGTGGTTATGGGCCTTGCAGTCTGCACGGTTACTGGCCTTGCCAATCTTGCTGTTTCGTTGATTCGTAGCCAGATCCCTTCGAATATCCGAATCATTGTTCAGATGACGATCATCGCAACGCTTGTGATTGTTGTCGATCAGATTCTTCGAGCATACGCTTACGAAATTTCTAAGCAGCTCTCTGTTTTCGTTGGTTTGATCATCACAAACTGTATTGTAATGGGTCGAGCAGAGGCATTCGCAATGCAGAATGGTCCAGGAATGAGCTTCTTGGATGGTGTTGGTAATGGCCTAGGTTACGCTGTGATTTTGCTGTTCGTTGCTTTCTTCCGTGAGCTACTTGGCGCGGGCAAGCTGTTTGGAGTTGAGATCTTTGCAACTGTGAATGATGGTGGTTGGTATGTACCGAACGGCTTGTTGTTGTTGCCACCAAGTGCATTCTTCTTGATCGGTATCTTTATCTGGGCATTGCGCTCTTGGAAGAAAGATCAGATCGAAGCGCCGGATTATAAGATGTCAGCGCATCGTGTTAAGGAGGCTTTCTAATGGTTGAGCATTATTTGAGCCTGTTTATCAAGGCTGTTTTCGTAGAGAATATGGCTCTGGCTTTCTTTTTGGGTATGTGCACGTTCTTGGCGATATCAAAAAAGATTCAAGCAGCTATGGGGCTTGGCATTGCGGTTGTCGTCGTGTTGGCAGTTACAGTTCCAGTGAACAACTTGATCTATACCTACGTATTAAAAGAAGGTGCGTTGGCATGGGCAGGCTATCCTGAAGTTGATTTGAGCTTTTTGGGCTTGTTGACTTACATCGGTGTTATAGCGGCGCTTGTGCAAATACTCGAAATGGTGTTGGACAAATACTTCCCAGATTTGTACAACGCATTGGGCGTGTTTCTCCCATTGATTACCGTGAACTGTGCCATTATGGGGGCATCACTATTTATGGTCGAACGCGATTATAACTTTGGTGAGAGTTTAGTTTATGGTGTGGGAGCTGGCGTAGGCTGGGCTCTTGCGATCGTAGCGCTTGCAGGTATTCGCGAAAAGTTGAAGTATAGCGATGTTCCTGAAGGGCTCCGTGGCTTGGGTATCACTTTTATTACGGTGGGTCTTATGTCGCTTGGTTTTATGTCGTTCAGCGGTATTTCGCTGTAACTGTTAGTCGAAGAGGTTTAAAAGGGTAATCCCATGAATGCAGAACTCGTTCTAGGTGTTGTCATGTTTACCGTCATCGTACTAACGTTGGTAGCGGTAATTTTGGCAGCGAGAGCTAAGTTGGTTAGCTCCGGTAATGTTTCGATCATCGTAAACGATGATCCAAATTCAAAGATTGAAACGCCTGCGGGCGACAAGCTCCTACAAACCTTAGCATCTGAAGGCATGTTTTTGTCTTCAGCTTGTGGTGGAGGCGGCACATGTGCGCAGTGTAAGTGCAAGGTGCTAGAAGGTGGCGGCTCGATGTTGCCAACTGAAAAGACTCACTTCACTCGTCGCGAAGAAGCTGAGGGTTGGCGGCTTGCGTGTCAGGTTCCTGTCAAACAGGATATGAAAATCGAGGTCGACGAAGAAGTCTTTGGCGTTAAGAAGTGGGAATGTACGGTCGAATCGAATCCGAATGTTGCTACTTTCATCAAAGAGCTTACTTTGCGTCTACCAGAAGGTGAAAATGTTGATTTCCGAGCAGGTGGTTATGTTCAGCTAGAATGCCCGCCCCACGAAGTGGACTATAAGGATTTCGACATCGAGGAGGAGTACCGAGGGGACTGGGATAAGTTTAACGTTTGGCAGTACAAGTCAGTCGTTAAAGAAACAGTTATTCGTGCCTATTCAATGGCGAATTATCCCGAAGAAAAGGGTGTAGTTAAGTTTAATATCCGGATCGCCTCGCCGCCACCTGGGACCGACTTCCCGCCAGGGCAGATGTCGTCTTGGGTCTTTGATTTGAAACCAGGCGATAAAGTAACGGTTTATGGACCATTCGGCGAGTTCTTTGCTAGGGACACCGAAAACGAGATGGTTTTCATAGGCGGTGGTGCGGGAATGGCGCCAATGCGTTCGCACATTTTTGATCAGCTTAAACGACTTAATTCTAAACGTAAGATGTCGTTTTGGTATGGCGCTCGCTCTTTAAGAGAGATGTTCTATCAAGATGAATACGACAAATTGGCTGAAGAAAACGATAACTTCGAATGGCATGTAGCACTCTCAGATCCTCAGCCGGAGGATAACTGGGAAGGTTACACTGGATTTATCCATAACGTGCTGTTGGAAAACTATTTGAAGGAACATCCAGCCCCAGAAGACTGTGAGTTTTATATGTGTGGGCCACCTATGATGAACGCCGCAGTGATTGAAATGCTCAAAAATCTCGGAGTGGAAGATGAGAATATCATGCTCGATGATTTCGGCGGATAGCTCAATCTAAAGAATAAAATGCCAGACTTTGTTCTGGCATTTTTCGTTTTAGCGGGGAGATTTTTCCGATTTTTTTGGGAGGAATGAGTTTGGGTTTTAATTTTATCAGCCGGTTTGTGGTTGTTGCCTCATTTGTCGTGCTTGCGGGATGCTCAAGCGAGCGGACTGTGCATGCGTTTCAAGGTGCGATGATGGGGACGACATACACCGTGACGTTGGTCGAGGGTGGAGAGCCAAATTTCCAAGATGAACGTGTGCTAGATGAAGCTGAGTCTCTGTCGGTCCAAGCATTAGCTCGTGTTGATAAGGCCTTGTCGACCTATAAAGATGACTCTGACTTGATGCGTTTTAATCAATCGGCTGTTGGCTCTATTTATGAAATGGGCGACGAGATGGCGGAAGTAACTTTGCTCTCTCTTGAGATGCGTGATGCGTCTCAAGGGTTCTTTGATCCAAGTGTGGGAGCATTGGTCTCAGCATGGGGGTTTGGTGCTTTTTCTCAGGATGTGCCTCCTAATTCTGAGGAGATTAAAGCGTTGATGGCGCAATCGGGAATGCGTTTTGTGAGATTGATTGACGATACACGAATTCAAAAATTGGGTGAGGGGTTTATAGATTACTCAGCAATTGCCAAGGGTTATGCGGTTGATAAAGTCGCTGAAACTTTGCACTCACTTGGGTTCAAAAATTTTATGGTAGAGGTTGGAGGCGAGGTCAGAGTTTCTGGCCATAACGCAGAGGGCAATCACTGGCGCCTTGGTATCGAACAACCTGATATTCTTCGACGAAAAGCGTATAATATCGTTCATATAAGTGATGTTTCGATGGCGACTTCAGGTGATTATCGAAACTTCATAGATGGCCCTGATGGGCGCTACTCCCACACAATCAACCCTAAAACAGGGTATCCCGTTTCTAGTCAGATCGCTTCTGTTTCAGTGATCATGAAGGATTGTGCAAGCGCTGATGCGTGGGCAACAGCTTTGTTGGCGATGGGGAAGAAGAAGGCTCTGTACATAGCTCAAGAGCAAGACTTGGCCGCATTTTTTATATTTCGAGAGAAAGACGGTTTTAGCTCCCGTGCAACGATAAAGATGCTTAGTTACATTCATTAAGTAGCTTCAATGTTTGAGAGGTTTTAGCGATGGAATTATTTTTGGTTGTTTTTGCCTTTATGGCGGTTTTGATTACTTTGATGGCTATTGGCGTGATCTTCAACAATAAGCCGATTAGTGGTTCATGTGGGGGTATGAGTGCATTGGGTATGGATGTCGCGTGTGATATTTGCAAGGGCGATCCGGCCAAATGCGACAAAGAGTCAGATGAGGCAGGCAAAGGTAAGACTAGTTTGGCCTATGAGGCTGAGACCAAAGTCTAAAGTTAGTCTATGCTAAAAAATGATATAAGTTGTTGAATTGTAAATTTAAAATAGAAGGAAAAGCGAAGTATGGCTGAGTATCGCTACGATGTAGTTGTTATTGGTTCGGGCCCTGCCGGAGAAGGTGCGGCGATGAACGCCTCAAAACATGGGAAGCGCGTAGCGGTCATTGAAGAGAAGCAGGTTGTCGGCGGTAACTGTACGCATTTAGGTACGATTCCGTCGAAAGCACTTCGTCATTCGGTAAAGCAGATCATCACGTTTAACACGAATACGATGTTCAGGGATATCGGAGAACCTCGCTGGTTTTCTTTTCCGAGAGTCCTAAAAAGCGCCGAAAAAGTTATTTCCAAACAGGTTAAATTACGTACCCAATTTTACGCTAGAAACCGAATTGATCTGTACAACGGTCGTGCATGCTTCTTGGATAAGAACAAGATTGAGGTTTGCGGGGGGCAGTCGAATGACATCTTAGTTGCTGAGACTGTGATCATTGCGAGTGGTAGCCGTCCTTATAAGCCTGCAAATGTCGATTTTAGCCATCATCGTATTTATTGCAGCGACTCCATTCTTACTCTTAATCACACTCCGCGAACGATGGTGATTTACGGTGCCGGTGTTATCGGCAGCGAGTATGCCTCTATTTTTGCAGGCCTTGGCGTTAAGGTGGATCTGGTTAATCCAGGAGAGAAGTTATTGTCTTTTCTAGATGATGAAATTTCCGATGCGTTGAGCTACCACCTTCGTAACAACGGTGTGCTTGTTCGGCACAACGAAACGTATGAGTCGGTCGTTGGTACGGATAAAAACGTTGAAGTGACGTTCACATCTGGTAAGAAGATTAGGGCGGATGCGTTTCTTTGGTGTAATGGTCGTAGCGGAAATACGGACCATATGGGTCTGGAGAATATCGGACTGAAACCGAACTCTCGTGGCCAGCTAGCAATTGATGATCATTACCGCACTGAGGTAGAGGGTGTCTACGCGGTTGGTGATGTGATTGGTTGGCCAGCACTCGCGAGCGCAGCATATGATCAGGGCAGGGCGTCTGCTTCGGCGATGGCTGAAGACCGGTATTTTCGATTTGTTGATGACGTGCCAACGGGGATATATACAATTCCCGAGATTAGCTCTGTTGGAAAGACGGAGCGCGAGCTCACCGAAGCGAAAGTTCCTTATGAGGTTGGGCAGGCGTTTTTTAAGGATTTGGCCCGCGCCCAGATTACAGGTGAGGCTGTAGGGATGCTCAAAATATTGTTTCATCGAGAAACGCGTGAGATTCTGGGTATCCATTGTTTTGGGGACCAAGCGGCTGAGATCGTGCACATCGGTCAGGCGGTTATGAATCAAACTGGCAAAGCAAATAATCTTGATTATTTCATAAATACAACCTTTAACTACCCCACTATGGCTGAGGCATATCGTGTCGCGGCATTGAACGGTCTAAATAGAATCTTCTAATCTGTGACCGATAAAGAGACGTACATCGCATTGCTTGAAGTACGTCTCTTACTCAAGCGTCTAGTAGTTCACGCTTCTTACGCCCTCTAATTGTGCCGTTCTAGCGCATTATGTAGCATTATCAAAGCCTTTAGCTCCATAGCGTTTGGAGTGTTTTCTCGCGAGTAAATGGAATAGACCTCTTCTATGCTTCAAAGCGTTCTTAGCGTACTTAAATTCTCTTTTGTCGTTGTCGCAGCGACGTTACTTTTGGCATGTAATGGCGGTAGCTCGGACGTTGTTCGTTTAGCTGATGAAACCGTGTTAATTGAGAAACCAGATCTCAAGCTTAACGTAAACGTGGTGAAAGGTCCGATTGCGGGCGCAAAGGTTGATTTTTACAAGGTCGATCTTGAGAGCGGCGCTTTTGGCGACTTATCTCGGGCGTCGGAATACTTCTTCGATCTTCTCTATGACTTGGGCGTGGTTTATCAAGACGGCAACCTCCAGTTAAGCACTTTGAGTGATGTAGAGGTTCTCAGCGCGCTAAGTCGAATTGCTGCGCAAGATCAGCTTGTCGGCGGCATTCATGATTTAAAAAGCGATATAGATGCCGCTGGTTCTGTAACTGTTGCTGTGCAAATCCTTGAGTCATTTGTGACGTCTGAGACAAATAGTTTTCACAAAGACGCAGTTGCCGAGATCATTGCAGTGTATGCAAATCTCGCAGATATCAAATCGCGAGTGGCGAGTATTCCAACCGTGCTGGACGAGCTACACCAGGCTCTTGATGATAACTCTGATAAGATTTCGTTTGAGCGCGTTGAGTCAATAGCTCGAGCTTTTTCAGGTTTTGAAACTGATTCGGTGAAGCTAGCGGGTTGGAGTGAATTCTATAACGAGATGAATGCTCTTAGAGTCGCTTCCTTATCCAAAACGGAGATAGCATCTAGAATTGACCAGATTTTTGATGAAGCTGAAGAAAAAGGCTGGTTCGATACCGATCTTGTTGCTCGGAATCAATTGGCTGATCTTGAGTCTCGGGTCGACACGGCTGCAGATATTTTTGAAGTTCAAACGCTGATCGAGGACGCCTACGTTTATGAGGGTAACGCAGAGCTCAAAGCTGCACTTCTAGTTTTGCGAGAGGATACGATCACTCCGCTTGATGCAGTAGAATTGTTAAGGAAAAAAGAGTCGTTGGTCAAATGGCCTATTACGGATTTGTTAAGCAGCCAGTCAACATTAGATGGCGTTTTTGCTCAGTTTGTTGCTGATTTTCGCCAGCGTTTCCCTCAAGCGATTCGAACGGCCTATGTGAGTGATGAGCTCGATGCGAGCAATGGCAAACCAATTAATTGGATCGCTCAGAGGACGACTGACGAGACAGCGTCGATTCCAAGTATAGATTTTGGCCAGTTGAAAGGCTTGATTTATATTGAGTCTGATTTGCGGGAGGGTATCGATTTAAGCTCTGGGGTGCGGCCTCCTGTTGAAAAGTTATCAGCGCTTATTCGTCTAGAGAGTGTTAGAGGTGCAAGTGATAATGCACTAGAGGATAGCTCAGCGAGATTTTTTGTAGGCGATGAGCCCCTTAGGTTTCCGGAAGGGGATCTCGTGAAGCGAGCCGACGATGTGCGCCTCACGGATGATTTGAGGCTCGTACTGGAGACTGCGCAGGCGGTCTCTCCGACTCGTTCCGTTAGCTTAGTGTCGGACGTTTCGGTTCACGCGGCCATGGAAAGAATGCTGCTTAATGATCGTTGGATTGATCTATTTGTGGGTTCTGACGGGCGAGAACTTGACCTGATCGATTTCGAAGGTTGGGTTTACGAAGAGGTTGATCAATTATCGAAAAGCCTGGCCTCAAGCTTTTCTAGTACTTCGCAGGAGTTAGATCTCGCGCCTTTAAGATCAAGTCTGATTCTTACGAGTGAATCGTTACTTGAGCCTCAGAGGCAGAACTTTATAGCGCTAAACAGGTACCTCAATGAGGTGCTAGCTTCGACACTAGGGCTTCTTTCTGAGACATCGGCGCTTTCATTTGAGACGGTGTTGGCCAATTTTTACAAGGACATTGCTGACAATGAATTAGACGGCAAATATGGCAACGAGCCTGTCTATAGTGACGACTTCTATCCCTCTGTTGCAAACCGTATCAAGGTTTCACCTAGTGAGCTCTCAGTGGTTGGTACATCAAGGCCTATTTCTAGAATCGTCGATGAGTTGAAGCTTGAGTTCACTAAGGTTCTTGCCGACAAGTCGGTTGATGATGTGAAGCTCTCGGGAGCGGATTTTTCGTTTGGCGCTCCGGTTGGCGGAGTAGATACAGACGGCGATGGTGTTCTTGATAATTCGGACGCATTTCCCTTGGATCCAGCTCGCTCAGTCGCTGATTTTCCAGTTGACTACAAAGGGCTTACGTCTATCAACGTTGGATCCATCGCATCGATCTACGCACCGTTTTCCGGTGAGCTAGCTCTATCGGTAGCATTAGAACAAACGAATGGCTCATGTTCAGTTGACCCTTGTTTAGGTTTAGGAAATCTTGCGACGGCTATTACCGCTAACTGGGTAGTGTTGCAAAGCCCTCCGAATAGTCGGCTTTCGATAAGCGAGATAGACGAAGCAAACTCAATTGGGTTTGAGTTTTCTGCAGATCGACCGGGTGAGTACAGATTGCAAGGCATTTTTACGACTTCTGAAACACCGGTGCGTGAACTAAAGGCATCCTTCTCAATCTTTGTGCCTAGTCTCGCGGATTATACCTTCGACGTAGATCCAAAGCCTGTCGTTCTGGGAGGCAACTCAAATGTTGTTATACAGAGCTCTCCCGCGCTTTGTGCCGCGTATTCTGTATGTAGTGGAATAACAGTAGGAGACTTTCTACCTCTCTCGCTTTTAAACGGAGATCTTTTTACGCGTTGGAGTGATCGCAATAAACAGGGTGTTAGTGCAATGCAAACGGGCGCCACTAACTCTCTTTCTATTGAATATGGGAAAGAGTATGAGCTTTTTGTGACAAGTTCCGGATCCAACGAATCGAAGAGCATTCTATCCATCGTTGCCGGCGTCGATAGCGATAGTGACGGCGACGGTGTTGCAGACAGCGATGATGCTGTTCCCGGAGATGCCGCATGTAGTTCTTTGGATGAGACTATCTCTTTTGGTGAAGCGCTAGGGCAGGGCGCAGGTTTAGTAGATACGTCAGGCCTTCGCCGGACGCCTTCTTTAAGAGTATGTCTGTCGACATTTAAGACGGATCGCGGATTAACGACGCCAATCCATTCAGA
>NZ_LWFT01001404.1:0-845 GCF_001635105.1 Oleiphilus sp. HI0079 | reverse complement strand
CAGCATTATCACATGTATGATTATATCGTCTATGAGTTGCCCGAACTACTGACTGGCCAGCTAGGAATGCAAGGTAATGCTGCGATTATGGGGCATTCCATGGGCGGACACGGTGCCTTGACCATAGGGCTCCGTCATCCAGATCTTTACCGCTCTATTTCCGCTTTTAGTCCGATTTGTCATCCTGTAGAGAGCCCATGGGGTCAGAAAGCTTTTTCTGGCTATCTGGGAGACGATACCGAAGCTTGGGCCGAGCATGACGCAACTCTGTTGCTAGAACGAGTTGAAAGTCATTTGCCGATATTGGTGGATCAGGGCTCTGAAGACCAATTTCTCAAAGAACAGCTTGGTACGACGCAACTGCAAGCAGCCTTAAAGAGAAACAAGGGCTACTCTCAGGTCAACATGCGTGAAACGTATGACCACAGTTACTTTTTCATTGCGAGCTTCATCGAAGAGCATCTGCGTTTCCATGCAGAGCATCTCAAATAGCCGGCTTCACTTTCTTTATCAACAACAGTGCGATCAGCAAATAAGGAATAATAATGAAAATTTACGAACAGAAAATTGCTCCGAACGCGCGTCGAGTGCGCTTATTTTTAGCCGAGAAAGGCTTGCTTGATTCGGTCGAGTTTGTGGAGCTCGATTTGCAGAAAGGCGAAAACCGCAACGCGGATTTTCGTGACAAAAATATGTTTGCCAAAATTCCTGTTTTGGAGCTGAATGATGGCACGTGCATTTCTGAGTCTGTGGCGATCTGTCGTTATTTCGAAGCGTTGAATCCAACGCCAAGTTTGTTTGGTGTTGAAGCGCTAGAACAGGCGCAAATAGAAATGTGGCAACGT
>NZ_LWFT01001403.1:0-634 GCF_001635105.1 Oleiphilus sp. HI0079 | reverse complement strand
AATGCAACAGTTTGATTACCGTAGCTTGAGCACGTAAGAAATGTCTAACGCTAGAATCGATACAAACCTAAACGAGACGAACGAGCCAAGCGAACTAAACGAAGCGCTAGCCAAACTTGAAGAAGAAGCTAAGCGGCTCTCAAAGCTTATTGGCCAAGCGAAACGCTCTGGAGAGGATGTAAGCGAGCTCATTGCGGCTAAAAAATCCCTCCACCAAGACAAAATAGAGCCCTTAAAAAAACAAATTGCGGAAACCGTGTCCGAAAAGGCATCAGCACAAACCATTGCCCACAAACAAATTGAGCAGCTAAAGCCGCCAGCGCCCTACAAAAACCCCACACATTTAATCAGTTCAGACTCTCTCGCTCTAAGCCTTGTTGATCTTACCGATAAGGGCCGTGACGATGGTCGTGAGAGTAACAATGACAGCTCCGCCACATTAAAACAGCGCTGGGACACATACATTGCGGCACACCCAAGCGGCAATATCTACTACGAATGGCGCTTTCTAGAAGCCATCTCACGAATATTCGGTCATAAAATTAAGCTGCTCACAGCAACAGAAAAACAGAGTGGTCAAATCATAGGCGTGCTGCCGATCGTTGAGCAGAAGAGCAGACTCTTTGGACATTTG
>NZ_LWFT01001402.1:0-1097 GCF_001635105.1 Oleiphilus sp. HI0079 | reverse complement strand
ACATAGCGGTTGCCGCAAGAGCTAGCTGTCTTCGAGTGCCTGCCGCTCGCAGCTCGTGATAGATCACTGCGCCAGCAGCAATAACGAAGATGCCCGAACCACCGGTATAGGCCGTTGGGATGGCTGCAAGAATGACAACAAATACGACCAATAGTTCTGGTGGTAGCTTCCATGGTTTGAATAGAGCTAGAACCAGCGAAGCAAATCGTGTTTGTTTCAGCATCATACCGATCCAAACATACAGGCCGACGTTCAGGAACATGTCTGAGAGATCTAGAAGCTTGTCGAGATAAATGCCGAGCGCTGCTGGGTTAGATTTGTTGCCCTCGCCCAGCCCTAAGAAGAAAAATAGCGCTGCGATGATCGTCATCGTTGCATAGAGTGGGACTGCCAGTAATGCCCTGCCTATATTCCCTCCAGGGGAAAGATTAGGGCCGGGTCGGAAAACATTGATGGCGCTCATTATTGTTAGAATGGCAAAGCCATATACCCATAGCTCGTGGATAAACACAGCTTCAGGTGTCATCTTAGAGCCATCGGAGTGTGCGAGTGTTCGAAACGCGACAGATGATGCCAATAGCAAGCCATTCGCAGCTAATTGGGAGACGCTCGCGACCTTATGATCGAGGCTCGACATCACTGGCCTCATCGCGATGTGGTGTCGGCTAAAGGTCGCTGTAGTAGCACAGAGAAGGATGAGTGCGATCAGAATAAACTTCTGAGACATTATCCCAAAAGCGATTACCTCTGACACAAAAAGCTCTACCGCACGGAATACCTCAAGAGACGGTGTAACCCGAGATTTTGTTTCCTCAAAGTTAGCATACTCTTTAACGCAATCAACTCGAGCATTCTCTATTGACTGACGAATCAGCTCTGGGTCTGCTGGCTCAGCATCAAAAAGACCGAAATCGTCTTCTTCTGAGCTCTCAGCTAGACGTGCTTGAACGGCCTCTTCGACATTTAGCTGAGGGTCACAAGTCGGTTGAACAGGATCAACACGAAGTTTGTAGTAGCCCTCCCAGTAATGTTCACCGATCCGTAGGATCTGATTGTGAATATCACTACTGGTACTAAAAATGACGACGAGCAAAAGC
>NZ_LWFT01001401.1:0-609 GCF_001635105.1 Oleiphilus sp. HI0079 | reverse complement strand
TGAAGCGCAATCAATATGTGTGCTAATCCCGATGCGACGGATTGCTCTTGCTCAAAAACAGGCACTTTTGGATGCTCAATGTTTTTTGATATTGCTACAAGAACCAATGGCGCGCGCAACGGCATTGCTCGACATTTTTCTAACTTCGCATCTGAAGCCGACGGATCGCTTCGCTGAGCAGCGTGGGCAAAAATCTCTCCAAGCTCCTCTCGACGTTCTCCTTCAACTAAAAGATAACGAGCTGGCCTAAGAACCTTATGATCAGGAGCGCGCATCGCCGTCATGAGAATCCGCTTTAAAAGCGCACCCTCCGGCGCTGGAGACTCAAGCCTCGGATACGAGACTCGCGTATGCAAAAGCTCAAGAACATCGCTAGATAATGACATTTCGCTCATAGCGCTCGGGTTCCTCAGAAAAATTGTGTATAAAAAATGGAGGTGCTACTCTAGCTCTCGAAAAATCGGACGTGCCTTAACGTGAACCATAAGGTGCGACTAGACCTTATAGTACAAAATAAATATCGCAGTCTGAACCGATAACACATGAGATACCAAAGAATTTTCAGCGCAAACACCTCGCGCTACCGGTAAACAAAAATATGCCCAACAC
>NZ_LWFT01001400.1:0-850 GCF_001635105.1 Oleiphilus sp. HI0079 | reverse complement strand
AGGTCCGTTAGCTCATCATTAATTGGGGGCCTTTTCAGCACGATCGGCTGATAGGACTTAGTCGACATGCGCTCTGGGTCACCGGTTGCCATACTAATGACGGAAAGGTGGTCCGTGACGAGTCGCTGAACAATAATTTGCAGGAAGCAGCCAAACAAGCCAATAAAAATAGCGGCGCTGATGCCAAGCAATTTTACGCGGTCGATAAAATCTTCGTCGAGATAGGTGTCGTTAATCTGTATCTGAAGTGAACCGAGTATTTGATCGTCATATATAAGTTGTTCTGAGAAGTCTGCGGGTGGCTGAAAATTACCGAGCTGCTTGCTGACGCCGCTTTCATCAACCAGGCTTAGACCTTCTATAGAGGGAGAACGAGCGAGGCCGTCTAGGAGAATCTGGGCACTTTCTTCATCAACATTCCACAAACTACGCTCAAGCTGGTTCTTAATTGTACGAACGGTTTCTTGGCTATCCCTTTCAACCTGCTCGGTATATTTGATGTGTTCGTATTCAATGAGTGCAATTGAAACAGCAAGCGTAAAAACTAAGCCTATGGATATGAAATACCAGGCTAACCGATCACCGAGTCTTTGTGGCCGCAAAAAACCCAGCTTGTTCTGTGTTGTTTTTTTCTTCATTGAAATCGTCTACTGCTGCATGCATTGACGCCGATCGATTACATCCTGCTCGACTTTGATCTTAATTATTGCCTTGTTTTGCGATAACTTCCACTTTGTGCTCGTGATGTTGCTTTTTTCTGCGCTGCAGGAGCGGTATGATTGCGCCCGAAACGAAATTTAGGGTGCAGAAAATGTCGATAAAATCAGATAAGTGGATTCGGCGCATGGCC
>NZ_LWFT01001399.1:0-804 GCF_001635105.1 Oleiphilus sp. HI0079 | reverse complement strand
TGATTATTCGCTCTATCGAAATGGTGTTTTCCCAAATATACCGGGCCGACTAATTCACTAGGCATAAACCTCTATGGCGAACGCGAACGAGCAGTTAGTTAATCAGTTTTATCAGGCTTTTCAAAAACGTGATGGCGGTGCTATGGCCGCTTGCTATCATCCTGATGCCGCCTTTGAAGATGAAGTGTTTTGCTTGCAAGGCGAAGATGTTGGCCTGATGTGGAAGATGCTCTGCGCTCAGGCAAAAGAATTCCGCTTAGAATTTTCTGAGGTGCACTGTGATGAGCTAAAGGGCAGTGCCCACTGGGAGCCGCGGTATCGTTTCTCGATGACGAATAGAGATGTGCACAACATCGTTGATGCGACGTTTGAGTTTAAAGATGGTCTGATTTACCGCCACCGTGATCGGTTTGATTTTTGGCGTTGGAGCAAGCAGGCTCTCGGTGTGCCTGGGCAGTTGATGGGGTGGTCGAGCTTACTGCGAAACAAAGTGAGAAAGACAGCTAGCAGAAACTTACAACGTTATAAACGCTCGATCTGAAGCAGAGCGCTCTGGCGGAGAAAGTCATGTAGGAAGCAGAAGAAAAGGGGACGCAAGCTTTGTTGCGTCCCCTTTTCTTCTGCATATTTCTATGCGTTTTTATAGTTGATAACGAATGCCGATTGCCGCTTCGATATCAAAATCTGTGTCGTCATGGATTTCCAAATCAGGAATGAGCGCGCCAAATGCTTGCCATTTTGGGGCAAAGTCGAGCTCTAAGCCTACTGGCATACGCGCACCAAAGTCGCCGTCCCAGTNCGCAT
>NZ_LWFT01001398.1:0-945 GCF_001635105.1 Oleiphilus sp. HI0079 | reverse complement strand
AGATCATCAAAAGAAACTAACGCATCTTTTCGGATACTTCCGCGATTACGCCCCTCAACCATTTGTGGCCTGCATTGTGCTGAAGTAAAGGGCTCCAAGCCATTTTCAGTTCAAAATCCGGAATTTCAAACGGGGGCGTTTTCACGACTAGTTTAGCACTCTCACTTTTTAGATTTGCCGCTCGCGTTGGTAGTGTCGCAATCAGATCTGGTTGCTGAGCTAACAACATCGCCACCTGATAATGACGCGTGAACACGCGAATATTGCGCTTACCGCCAATTTTATTTAAAGCTTCGTCAACCCAGCCCAAGCGTTGCACGTCCTGCGGGTTTATCCCAACACCTACACCAAATCCCGTCTTGCTGACCCATATATGAGACGCGCCTTTGTAAGCATCAAGATCAAAGTTCTCGAGCACCGGATTTTCGGGTGACATCAAGCAAGAGAAACTGTCACCCCAGATCGTTTTAGAATGGAATGACTGGGGTAGCGTATCAAAGCGATTGATCGCCATGTCAACTCTACCCTGCTCTACATCTTCAAAAGACACATCGCTCGGAGTCAGGACATCAAGGGTAACAAGCGGCGCCTGACGACGAACTTCACTTAGCACTTCAGGAATAAGCGTCGACTCGGCATAGTCGCTTGCCATAATACGAAACACGCGTTCAGATTGAAGGTCAAAACTGCGTTCAGGCTGAACGACGCGTTCGACTTTAGATAGGATCTCGCGGACCTGAGGCTTCAGTGTTAACGCAAGCTCTGTTGGTGCCATACCATCACTGGTTCTAACGAGAAGAGGGTCATTAAATAAGTTACGAAGCCTTTTTAACCCGTTGCTCATTGCTGGCTGAGTGATGCCAAGGTGATTGGCTGCTTTCGTCACGTTTTGCTCTCGCAAAAGGACATCCAGATGAACTAATAAGTTCAGATCAATCCGCGCTA
>NZ_LWFT01001397.1:0-918 GCF_001635105.1 Oleiphilus sp. HI0079 | reverse complement strand
AACGGTGCTCTTGCTGGTCTAGTTGCGATTACCGCTGAACCTGCTGATCCATCTCCACTTCTTGCTACTATCATCGGTGCAATCGGTGGTGTGATCGTAGTGTTCTCAATCGTAACGCTCGACAAGCTTAAGCTTGACGATCCAGTCGGTGCGATCTCTGTACACGGTGTTGTTGGTCTTTGGGGTATCTTCGCGGTTCTTCTATCAGACGCAGACGCTACGTTCATGGGTCAGCTAGTAGGCGCATTGACTATCTTCGTATGGGTATTCGTAACAAGCTTGATCGCTTGGGGCGTCATCAAAGCAGTGATGGGTCTTCGAGTATCAGAAGAAGAAGAGTACGAAGGTGTCGACCTTTCAGAGTGTGGTATGGAAGCGTACCCAGAGTTCACTAAAGACTAATTCGTCCTTAGCCAACTCGTATAAAAAAGGCTCCCAAATGGGAGCCTTTTTTCTGCCTATAATTAAAAACTAGTTCTTTAGAAACTTGCGCATGAGTTCTGCTGTATATTCAGGCACTTCTATCATGGCAACGTGTCCAATTCCCTCAAGAACAACTTTTTGTGAATTCGAAACAAGCGCTGCATATCGATCAATATTTTTCACATTAATCGCTTTGTCTTGGTCTCCCCATATGATCAGCGTTGGCGCCGAAATGTTCTTGTACTCTTTTTCTAGACCAAGCTCCATATCTGAACGAATATCCGCAAAGATCTTTTTGTTTATTTCAGCGCGAGAAACAGACACCTCAGCCTCCGCTTTTGCGATTGCCGCCGGAATAAACGGTTGCTCAGACATGACAAAATCCAAAAGCGTGTAAAACTGCTCCTCACTCTCTGGGATCAACGGATTCTTTCCTTCTTTTAGCAGAGCGTCCATTTCGGATGGAAAATCATGCACCCCTGCAGGACTTATGAG
>NZ_LWFT01001396.1:0-761 GCF_001635105.1 Oleiphilus sp. HI0079 | reverse complement strand
ATGATATCTCCCTGTCGAATACCCGCATTGCTTGCAGGACCTGCTTGCACCTTCACAACCTGAACACCGCCTTCAAGCCCTGCATCTTTCAACACAGCGTCATCCAGCTCCTTGACCATCACACCGAGGCGATTGGCTTCTGGAACGGTTGCTTTGGCAGGTTTAACCGGCACATCTGAGCTGTTTGGCAGCTCTCCAATTTCAACCTTCACGGTTTTTCGATCACCGTTACGGATCACCGTAAGTTCAGCGTCCTCACCCACCTTTGTACGACCAACAAAATGCGGCAACTGCGAGGACAAATTGATCTTCTCATCTTCATATTTGACGATAATATCACCAACCTGGATTCCCGCTTCCTGAGCGGGTGAACCCGGCACAACCTGAGCGACTAATGCACCATGCGGTTTATCAAGACCAAACGACTCTGCAAGCTCTTTACTCACTTCCTGAATCAACACACCCAACCAACCGCGGGATACATACCCCTGGCCGCGCAGTTGATCAACTACTTCCATCGCAACATCCATAGGAATAGCGAAAGACATACCCATAAAGCCGCCAGAACGCGTATAAATCTGCGAATTAATACCTACGACCTCACCGTCCATATTGAAAAGCGGGCCACCCGAATTGCCGGGATTAATCGCCACATCAGTCTGAATAAACGGCACGTAGTTTTCATTCGGCAGGCGTCCGTGTTGATGTTTGTCATTCCCTTATTGCTAATGGTCGTGGTCGCAGCATTTGCGATGCAGTTG
>NZ_LWFT01001395.1:0-1193 GCF_001635105.1 Oleiphilus sp. HI0079 | reverse complement strand
AATCGGCGTGACTGTTTTCAGATTATTGGCATCCATGTGTTTAAACAGACGGCAAATATATTGCCCTGCAATATCGGACTTAAGCGTCCATGGCACATTGGTATAGCCAAAAATCCAGGCAAAATTTGGGAAGTCTTCTATCAAAACACTCTTGTAAACCATCTTTTCGGCAATACTCGTTTTCTTTCCATCGATAGCGACGTCCATTCCACCCATCATTTGGATGTTCAAACCCGTTGCCGTCACGATAATATCGGCTTCTAATTCAGTACCCGACTTCAGAAGAATGCCTTTCTCTGTAAAGCGATCAATATGATCCGTTACTACGGATGCTTTGCCCGATTTAACACACTCGAATAAATCACCATCCGGAGCCGCGCAAAGACGTTCTTCCCATGGGTTATACTTAGGCGTAAAGTGACGCATATCGACTCCGTCCCCAAGACGCTTCTTGGCCGCGCCCAGTAACAACTTTCGAATCACTTTTGGCCAACGCATAGCCGAAAGGTATAGCCCTCGCTGGAACAAAGTATTTCTCAGTCGAGCAAATTTAAACACCCAGTTCTGGGGTAAGAATTTATTCATGATCACTGCCATGGTATCATTGTCAGGTAAGGGCATGATGTAGGTAGGAGAACGTTGCAGCATGGTGATATGTTCAGTCTTGTCACTCATGCTAGGAATCAGCGTGACGGCCGTTGCACCACTTCCGATGACCACAACTTTCTTACCAGAGTAGTCTAGGTCTTCAGGCCAGTGTTGAGGGTGGATAATTTTGCCTTTGAAGTCGTCGGAACCGGCGAACTCAGGACTATAGCCCTCATCAAAGTTGTAATAGCCCGTACAGTTGGACAAGAAACCACAAGTGAAATGCTTCTCTTCACCACTCGCCTCGTGGAGAGCGGTTAACTTCCAATGCTGGTCATCACTAGACCATTCTGATTTTATGATTTTTAGACCAAACTGAACTTTATCTTTAAGGCCGTACTCTCGTGCAGTTTCAATCACATAGTCACGAATATCACCACCCTTAGCCAGCACTTTGCTCGACAACCAGGGCTTGAATCTGAAGCCGAAACTCGCCATATCTGAGTCAGAACGAATGCCTGGATATTTAAACAAATCCCATGTGCCACCCATATTTTCACGGCGCTCTAGAATTGCGATTGTCTTATCAGGGCACTTTTTAGCGA
>NZ_LWFT01001394.1:0-29473 GCF_001635105.1 Oleiphilus sp. HI0079 | reverse complement strand
AAAAGGAAAAACGGCGCTAGTGACAGGCGCAGCATTTGGGATTGGCTCTGAAACGGCCCGAGTATTGGCTCGTGACGGAGCCGTCGTCGTCTGTCTCGACATCCCTGCTAACCAAGCAGCTCTCACCCAGTTTGCTTCAAACATTGGCGGGCATGCGATAGCACTCGATCTCATGGCGGACAATGCCGTGAATGAACTGATTCAAACACTCACATCGCAACTCGGCGTATTGGACATTGTCATCCACAATGCCGGCATTACACGAGACAAAACGCTCAGAAAAATGAGCGCTGAACAGTGGGATGCAGTCATGCACTTAAACCTAGAGAAGATTATCAGCATTAATCAGGCGCTTTTGGAAAAAGGTGCGCTAAACAGAGATGCACGTATTGTTGGTGTTAGCTCAATATCCGGTATCGCTGGTAACTTCGGTCAGACGAACTATGCATGCTCAAAAGGCGGCTTAGCAGGTTATACACGAGCACTATCCAAGGAACTACCAAATGGCATCACCGTCAATGCGGTTGCGCCTGGTTTTATTGAGACACGAATGACGAGCAAGGTGCCGTTAATTGCCAGAGAAATGGGACGTCGCTCAAATGCGTTTAGCCAAGGAGGTCTTCCCTTAGATGTAGCAGAGGTTATTGCTTATCTCAGCCAGCCAGCGTCGCAAAGCCTGAATGGCAATGTGCTTCGGGTTTGCGGTCAAAGCCTTTTGGGACGTTAGCTAAAAACCCTCTGGTAGCTCTACCTTCAACATTAACTGGGGATCGATGCGCTCGCTTTTCCAGTTCATACGCCAATCTAGATGGGGGCCGGTAGAGCGGCCTCCTTGACCGATCTTTGCGATAACGTCACCTTGTTGCACTTCCTGTCCAACCGCAACCAAAACTTCGCTCAAATGAATAAAGGTGGAACTCAGCCCATAGCCATGATCAATAATCAGAGTTCCGCCTGAGTAGTACATATCTTGATGCACGAGCGTAACGATTCCGCTTGCAGGCGCAAAGACCGGCTCTCCTACCGGCCCCGCATAGTCAACACCAAAATGAGGCCGCTTGGGCGTTCCGTTATAAACGCGCTGACTACCATAAACGCCTGTAATGCGACCCGAGGATGGTGGGCGAAACCGGCTTACAAAGTCTGTTCTTTCATGAAATTGCATACGTGCAGCTTTAACTTGCGCGGTCTCCTCTTTGATTCTCGGTAAGACTTCTTTTGGCGGCGTCACGGTTTTTTGCGGAACACCCTCAATGCGCTGAACGTTGTACTCACGCTTCGCGAGCGTAAGCACTCTTTCTTCGCGGCGCCCTTCAACATCCGCCACGATAAGCGTCTGATTCAAGCTCGCGTCACGACCAAAACCGAATACAAAATGCCCTTCTTTGGTTACTTCTATTCGCTCATCATTAAGAAACAGCTTGGCACTAGGCGCGACTTTGCCCACAAGAACACCACCTTGGGTCAGCTCGCCGTAATACTCAATCTCGGGACCTTCAGCAAAAGCCGAAGACATAGACCAGAAAAAAAGTAAGACGATTATTTGCTCGATTCGTAGATTCTTCATGCAATAATTCTTAATACGAAAATTCTTCATGTGATTATTTGTCATGACCTCACAAAGTAGTAAGTAATATGGCGAACTATACTCAAGACGGCTTGTTCAACTGCCCGGCTCATCCTCCTCGAGGCGCTCTTGAACTCACATTAGACCAAAAAGCCTGCCCTCAGATTCCCGGAAGCGTTCGCTTATTCGAGCAATGCCTCAGCAAATCTGATTCGAACACCACCCTGCAAGCCTTGCTTAGCAATCTTGATTGGCAACAGCCTTACATCCGAATGCACGGACGAGAGATTGCAATACCGCGAAAACAAGTCTGGATGGGTGATCCAGACACGGCCTATCGTTACTCGGGCAAGCTGTTCATTCCCGAAAACTGGGACCCAACCGTACTAAGTGTAAAAGCGCGCGTCGAATCCATGAGCGGCCATCAATACAACTCCGTCCTTTGCAACCTGTATCGCGATGGACAGGACTCCGTCGCATGGCACGCAGACGACGAACCTGAGCTTGACCCTACAGTACCCATCGCGTCGATATCTTTCGGCGCGACCCGCCGCTTTGATCTAAAACCAAAAAATGGCGAAAAAATGCGTATTCCAATTCAATTAGAAGACGCCATGCTTCTCGTGATGAGCCCTGAGGTGCAAATGTATTGGCTACACCAAATCCCTAAAACGAAAAAAGTTCACGCGCCGCGCGTGAATCTCACTTTTCGACAGGTAAAAACACATTAATACGCGCTCGCTGGCGCCAAGCTCAGGTTTCGCCTTGTTCGGTATCAGCCGCTCTAAGCGCATCAAATTTCTGAAGAATAGAACCATACATTGAGCGCACCGGATAATTTCCATGCTTATCCTTCGTTCCGGGGTGCTCGCCAAGAAGTAATTCAAGCGCCTCATCAACATGCTTAACTGTATGTATATGGAAACGACCCGCTTTAATAGCCTCGCGTACCTTGGTGTTGAGCATTAGATTGATTTGATTTGTATCCGGTAAAATAACCGCCTGATCCCCAGTCAAACCAAGAATCTCACAAGCATCAAAAAAGCCTTCGATTTTTTCATTTACACCACCAACCGGTTGTACCTCACCAAACTGGTTAACAGAGCCTGTAACAGCAAAATTTTGCTTGATGGGACGATCACCGAGAGACGACACCAAAGCACACAGTTCACCTAGCGAAGCGCTGTCGCCATCAACCTCACCATAAGACTGCTCAAAAGCGATGCTAGCGGACAAAGGCATCGGCTTGTACTTCGCAAAAAGCGTCGATAAATACGATGACAATATCATCACCCCCTTGGTGTGAATGTTGCCACCAAGACGTGCATTGTGCTCAATATCTACAATATCGCCATCACCAAAATAACAGTTTGCGGTCACCCTATTAGGCATACCAAACTCCGTGCCGCCAACACTCAGCACAGATAAAGCGTTAATCTGACCGACAACTGATCCGCTGACACTCAGAAGTGTCGAGCCGTTGCTCAATGTATGAAACATCTGGTCTTTAATGCGACTGTTGCGCATAAGATTGCTCTCTAGAGCACGCTCCACGTGCGCATTGCGAATCATGTTCGAACCTTGTTCTTTCGCCCAATAGTTGCTCTCCCGCAACAGGTTCGCAATATCCGAAGCATGCAAAGAAAGCTTGCTTTGATCCTCTGCCTGACGCGAACTGTACTCAATCACCCGCGCAATAGCTTTTCGATCTAGATGCAAAAAGCCCTTATCGTGAACAAGACTCGAGATAAATTGCGAATAGTGCTGTTCAGATACAGCCGTTCTCGCCATCTCATTCTCGAAGTCCGCCGTCACCTTGAAGAGTTCCTCAAACTCCGGGTCATAGTGCTGCAACAAAAGATAGGTTTCTCGGTCACCTAGTAGGATCACTTTTACATCCAAAGGGATCGCTTCCGGCTCCAGCGAGATAGTGCCAGACAAAGTAACTTCTTTTTCTAGAGAGTTAATTTGCAAGGCTCGCGCACGAAGGGCGCGTTTAAGCCCATCCCAGACAAAAGGCTGCTCGAGGACTTTTGTTGCATCGATCAGTAAGTATCCACCATTTGCTCGATGCATCGATCCGGGACGAATCAAACTAAAGTCGGTAAAGACGGAACCCTTATAGGTCACGCTCTCTACATAACCAAAAAGGTTGTGATAATTCGGATTCTCTTCAACAACCACCGGCGGGCGGTTGTTTTTATGATGAACCAATACGTTTACCTGATAGCGTCTCGGCAGCTTTTTATCCAGCGTCGCATCCGCGAGAGCGCTCTGCTCATCCCGCTCCTCAAGAAAAATATCTAGATTCTCGACCATGTCCTTTTGCAGAGCCTGGAGATAGCTAACGACATTGGGTAGCTTTTTGTATTTCTCCAAGAGGTTATCAACGTGATGCTTCGAGACTCCTATGATCATCTCTTCATTCAGCTGCTCTTGTTTATCAACAAACTCCTGCTCCCAAGCAGCCATCTTCCGAATCGTGTTGCGCAGTTTGACTTCAAGCTTATTGATTATCTCATCGAACTTGTCCTGCTCGTCTTGCGACAAGCTATCAAAGGTTTCGGCCGTATGAGGTTCCTCACCATTTAATGCTGTGAGGCGATAGCCGCCCGGCGTAGTGATACTCAACTGAACCGACTTTCTGCGCGCCTGCTTGGCAAGTTTTTCTAATGCCTCTTCCTGAATCTCGGCATATTCGGTTTTAAGCTTATCGGCTCGTTCGTAGTAACTCTCATTATCGAAGGCTTGAGGGATCGCCTTGGTAAGGCGCGTCATCAACGCCTCCATGTCACGCTTCAACTGAATGCCCTGCCCGACAGGCAGCTGCAACATCGTTGGGTTTCTAGGCTCCTCGAAATTCACCACATAACACCAGTCAGAGACATCATGCTTCGGCGTGATCTGTCGCTTTAAATAACGCAACATCATGGTTCGTTTGCCGAGCCCTGTCCGACCAATAGCATAGATGTTGTAGCCACTTCCGGGCATTGCCATCGCAAAACGCACCGCTTCTTGCGCACGCTCTTGACCAACGATTTCCTCCAAAGGCTCTAAAGACTTGGTGGAGGCACCTGAGATGCTTGACGGTACGCACTCAGCATACACATCAGAATGGATAAGTTTTTTCACTACGCAACCTTACTCAATGCTTCGAGAGTCGTCATTTTGAAGAGTAGCCTTCACTGTGCACCAAATTATCGAACGGCGCAAAACCACACCGATATTATTAAAGAACATTAAGCTATCGCCGATAAAATAACCATCACGATCAATATTCGACGCACTATGTTTATCGAACGCTTTGCACCCCAGATACGAAAAAGCTTGGTTCCCGCTAGAAGCCGAGTCCCCAATATGGAAAACAACACAAAAAAAGGAAACCCCTTTGCCGATCGCCGTCGGTCAAGCGATCGTAGAAAAAAGGCGCTCGTAATAAGTTTTGCTGATAGAAGGAAGAGTCATGACAGAAGAAAGAAGGCACCCATGAGGGGCACACCTTCGGAAGCGAAAAAAGAGCTCGGACAACACATTGATATCATTGTTTGAGACCAGCGCATGCAACGGTTGTTTTTACAACTGTCAGCCATTAAGCTCACACCATTCAAGTTAGATGTGATGTTAGGGATGCACTCACCAAGTATTATCAACTGGGTCGAAAAGCGTATCAAGCGCAGACACAAGGCGCCAGGATTGCGCTGCAAGCTTGCTTTTACCGGGCTAACCAGTTGGCTAAAACCCACGCTTACAGTGCAGTGCGTTGATATCAATCGTTATGGCATGGCAGGCTTCATAAGCGTCCCAGTAAAAGAGGGTGCGGTCGTTTCGTTGAGCTTCAAGGGCAAGTACATTGTTCAGTCTAATGTTAAAGCAACCGTTAGCTCTTGCGCTGCGTCGTCACAGGGTTATCGAGTTAGCCTTGTTTTTTGCTATGCAACCGACACAAAACACTATAACCGTCGAGTAGATAACGCCCTTTCTCGCATAGAACGAATATACTCAAAACAATAATCAGCAAACGAGCAACCCAAAAGATGGCAACGGACTTCGAAAGTGTAAAGCTTGCTGTAGAGGATAAGATCAGTTTTGTTAAGCGTTGCGGCTTGCAGCTTTTGTCTGCTGAGAATGGCGCAGTCACATGTTTAATGCCCGGCAAGGGCAACGAAAACCATCTTGGTGCCATGTACGCCGGCGCACTGTTCACGCTTGCGGAAATACCCGGCGGCGCGCTTTGGCTTGCTAATTTTGATATTGCCAAATGCTATCCGATTTTAAAAAGCTTCCGAATTGATTATTTAAAGCCCGCAATGGGCGATATCACCTTCAGCGTCTCCCTCACTCCGGATGAAATTGCAGATTTCCAGCAAAGGTGCGCAGCAGAAGGAAAAGTCGAGTTTGAACTGGCTGGCGATTTAAAAGATCATAGCGGTCAAATTGTCGCGAGAAGCGTTGGCACCTATCAGTTGCGCAAGCACTGATCACCACTAGTTAGGTTTTCAGCAAATGCCAGGGAATGCCTCAAGGAACACCATTACGGGCTTGGTACTGCTCGTAATGTTGGGATGCAGTGTTTGGGCGACAGATAACACCTTTAATTCTCATACATTTGAGTATTCATCCTACTTTGACCGTGAAAACCTTGCCTTACAGCATGTTCTAGAACTGCCAGACCAAAAGTGGAAACCTTTCGCCGGCAACTATTACCAGGTTTCATTGACGAATGACGAGTTCTGGGAGCTCGATGATTACCCTATACTCTGGGTAAAAATCGAAATACCAAAACGGATCAAGCAAGACAGATTATTACTTGAGGTCGTCCCAAACACAGGTGTAGATGGATTACTTGTGCAGAATATTCAAGGTCGCTGGCAATGGATCAGCGCGGAAGGACGCCAACTAAACAACCCCAACTCTTTACCTACTACCTACCTAACCTTTTCCATCGACCCAACAACAGAAACGAAAATCGCCTATCTCAAACTGAATACGAGCCAAGTTTATAACTTTAGCATTGATGTATACGAGCCCTCGGCCTGGGTTTGGGAAACTCTCACTAGACACATGCTGATAGGCATGGTGCTTGGCGCAATGATGCTCGCGTTTTGCTATAACCTAGCGATCGGAATCAGCGCCGGAGAACGTCTATATCTCATCTATGCGGCCTACGTGGCCAGTATGTTCTTTTACACCATCGTTTATCAAGGCTATCTGCGAGTATATTTCCCCGATTGGGGCGGCCAAGGCGTTGTAGCGCGTTCCACCGTTTATATCGTCATCTACGCAGCGCTCGCCTTTGCGAGGGAGTTTTTCAATTTGCGGGAGGAGCGCGGACGACTAGACAAAGTCACACAGGTTACTCAGGCAAGTATCATCATTGCGTTGCTGATCAGCTTGTTCGTTAATGACTTTTACGCTTTCGTCATTAATGACTCCTTATCGATCTTCTCAATCTTGATCGGTTTTTTTGCTGGCTTTCATGGTCTTAAACGTGGCCATCCATTAGCAAAGCTATTTTTGTTTGCGTGGTCCTGTTTTCTTATCGGCTCTCTCGCGTGGACCTTTGTTTGGATTGGGTTGGTTCGACCTACAACGCTCGCAACCAACATGTTATTGGTCGGCACAGCCATAGAGATCGGGCTGCTCTCGTTGATACTCAGTTACCGCTATTCGTTTTTTAAAGAGACATCCGAATCACTGTCAGAGCAATATAAAAAGTACCAGAGCCTAAGTGAGACAGACGAACTCACGGGCATCAATAATCGAAGAGGATTCCTCAAAGCAGTCGACAAAGAGATCAATAAAACGCCTCATGAACTGGTTTGGCTTGCCTTAGATATCGATCACTTTAAAAGTTTCAATGACAAGTACGGCCACCTCGCAGGAGACCGCCTCCTAGCAGCATTTGGAGCTCTTCTTAAATCTCGAACTCAGCGAGAAGAGCTCACCTCCAAGCTCGTAATAGAACGAAGCGGCGAAGTCTACCGACGGAGCATCGTTGGGCGCATGGGAGGAGAAGAGTTCTCTATACTTCTAGTGAATACATCACTGAGCCAGGCAAAGCTTTACGTTGATCGACTAATGAAAGAATTCTCTGAACTTCATGTCATCAACGATCGTGGCGAAGTCATTAATACCACGCTATCGATTGGCGGTGCGCCCGTCAAAGAAAATGATTCTATCGATCAAGCTTGGAAACGCGCCGATGCACGGCTCTATGAGGCGAAAGCAGCGGGCCGAAACTGCGCTATTATCACGCCTTAAGCTAGACTAACTCTACCTATTTTAATTCTCTATCCGGCGACAGTAGCGCAAAATAGTCTGTTCAAATTCAGCCTCATTCATTTCCTGCAGCCGACGGATGTTCTTCTCGGGAATTTGTTCGACACGGCTCTCGCCATAGCGTTCGATGGCCTTTGTCATCGATTTCTCTCGTATCACGTGGATAACCGGAAACGGACTGCGATTAGTAAAGTTTGAGCGCGCGTTCACTGCCTCCCCTTCAAATTGATAAGAAGGATGGAAGCCGACCAACTGAAAAGTTTCCTCCAGCGCGTTTTCTTCGAGAAACCGCTGCATGTCATCGATGAACCCCAACAAATCGTCAAGCTCCGGAAAATCCGTGTTATTGAAAACAAGCAACGTTGTTTCTAGATCTGTCGGGTTAGCATCAAGCAGTCGTACGATCTCCTCTTTAAAAAAGAAGGCGCATTCCAGACGTGAGGATTCAAAACAGGCCACCGTTCTCACGAGTCCATGATTGGCGGGATAAGAAGCGAAGGGGCAGAAATCCTGAGCGATAACGACCTGCTTTAACCACAACTCTATTAGCGCAATTGCTGACTTTTCTTGTTCAGAGAATTTTCCCTCACCAGTCATGATTCACCGTCCGCAAAGAAACCACCATCCAAGACTTGTATGTAACTCTCATGCCCGTGATCAGCATGCCCTTCGATAACGCAACGTAAAACCAGCTTCGTTGGAGTGTCAAAGCGGATAATCATTTCGCGCGTATCCTGAGGCTGAATGGTCATTGTAGGCCGGTCGGCAAGCGTACCAACCATCGATTTCGCTGCGTCAGTATTCGTATTTGAATGGACATGCCCATCTGCGGAACTTACCTCCATACGTGCGTGTCTCACCTCATCCTCGACAAAGGCTTTGAACTCAGCATCTTTCATGGCATCAGCGGGCTCCGCCGAAAAAAGAAATACGTGTACTTCATCTGTTCTATTATCAAAGACAAAGCGTGTTTTTTGATTCGTTAGCACTTCTATTTGTTCAGGAAACAGTAGTTTGTAAAGCACCTCAACCCGATGAACGCTCTCAGCTGATGCGACACCAAATAAGGGATCTTTCCAGTATTCACCGAGAATATCTTCCGGCTTCAATGCATACGCAGACAGGCTATAAATCACCAGCCCACAGCTCAAAAATACTCGAGCGCCCAGCAACAAAATGTTTGCTCCTTACTTAATCGTTGTGCTTCACTAACAGAATAAGTCGACAAGAATGTTTTGGAAAGGATTACGTGAGCAACACGCCAATATGCATCACAATAGCAGGCTCAGACTCCAGTGGCGGTGCAGGCATACAAGCTGATCTGAAGACGTTTGCCGCACACAACTGTTATGCGATGAGCGTCATTACTGCGTCGACAGCACAAACGCATTTAGGCATCACGGATATTCAGCCACTTCCTAGCCACCATATAAAAGCGCAACTCGACGCTTTGCTCCAAAACTACTCTATCAAAGCGATCAAAACCGGCATGTTCTCTTCTTCCGATCAGATAGAGACAGTGGCTGATGCTCTGGATGAGTACAATCATATACCACTGATTGTCGACCCTGTACTAGGGAGCAGTTCGGGCAGCAGTTGGGTAACAGAAGAGCTGGTCAATAGTTACTTAACCACCCTTCTTCCGCGGGCTACTCTGATCACACCCAACACGATCGAGGCAGAAACACTGTTTAATGTTCAAAAACACGCCAAGCCACTGGGGCATCTGCAAGGCATCGCTATGCAGTACAACGTCGCTATTTTATTAAAAGGTGGGCACGCAGTGAGCAGTGACGAGGTTATCGACCATCTCGTGCAACCTCATCACGTCGAGAGTTTTCATCATCGCCACATTGAGTCTGAAAATACGCATGGAACAGGCTGTACGCTTGCTTCAGCGATCACCGCCAACATCGCACACGGTGAAACTCTTCAACACGCTTGTGCACTTGCCATAGACTATATCGACGCATTGCTTCGCTCATCAAAGGGCTTTATTGAACACAATTCGAAGCCACCTTTACGTAATCTGCCAATGAACCATTTTTTTGAAGTGTGAAAGCAGGATAAACTTAGCCTAAGCGTGACCCTCATTAACAACGAACCAAAGAAGAACAATTGCTTACTATGCGAGCCTTGCCAACACTACTTATCAGCACCCTATTACTTGCATTATCTGGATGCGCCAACACCGATAAACCCAAGTATGACCACATAGAACCGCCTGAAGAAGCCGAAACTTCCTCGCCGGAACAGCTCTATGAGCGAACAGCAGCACTTTTTAGCCGACCTGAAAATTTAGGCCTAGAATTTTACTCGCCGAGCTTCTACGCATCAGCGCTGGACGCTTTGGAAGACGCCGAAACAGCCCTGAATAGCTTACACGAAAGCACAATTTCGCCTGTTAGAGCTCTTATTGCGTCTAGAAAGCTGTTAGAGAAGGCACAAGCGACCAGAGAAAAAGTAGATCGAAATCTCAAAGAACTGGTGACGCATCGCAACCTACTGATCGAGCTCAACGCGCCAAAGTGGCAGCCAGATGAGTGGAAGTCCGTCAGTAGCGAAATAAAAGGACTTGTCCTACTTATTGAAGACGATGACATTAAAGCCGCCATTGATCAGGAGCCTAGTGTTCGTAAAGACATGTATGCTCTTGAAATAGATACCCTGCTCGCATCTGCGCTGGATCAAGCAAGATCGACACTGGAAAAGGCAGAGCAAGTAGATGCTGATAAGTTTTCCCCTAGTCTTTTTAATAGTGCCGATATACTAATTGACGATACAGAGATTTACATTCGCTCCAACTTTCGGGATAGAAAAGGGATCGCGACGCAAGCAGAAAACGCTCGCCTTGAAGCCGAACGAGCCTATAAAACAGCTTTGGATAGCAAATTCCTACTATCACTGAACGAAAAGCAAACAGAACGTTATTTGATTAAGGTAAAAGAGAAAATAAATAGCATTGCACAGATCACAGACAATGAATCGTTGCCACCTGCAACGCTGGATGAGGCGCTCAATAGCCTGTTTATGCTGATGGAGACCCGTCAAACCAATAAAGAATCAGAGGAAACAGATGCAGATTCGACTGCCCCAAATAACGAGATTGTTCAAGACGAGGATGCTGACATACAAATTCTTGAGGTATTAGACAGCTTACACTTAGAAGATAACTCAAGTGACAATCTAGATGCCGAAGTCGAGTCAGAAGAGCAAACCTTTGATGACATCGAATATATTGAGTAAGACAAGAAAGCACAGAGTTGAATTTCAGCACAAAAAAAGCCCGCTCAATTGAGCGGGCAAGTCTTTACTAGCAAATAAGGAAGAAAACAGAACGTCGCTAAGATTTCTCTACAAACCAAGAAAATCTTAAGCACGTATTACTATACTTCTAAGGCAAGCTCTTCGGACTTACCGCCAGACTTAGAATCAATTTTTGGCATAAATTTATCTCGAATTTTTTGCTCAATCTCATTAGCAATTTCAGGGTTCTCCTCAAGAAACTTAGCCGCGTTTGCCTTACCTTGACCAATCTTGTCACCATTGTATGCGTACCAAGCGCCTGCTTTATCAACCAAGCCTTCTTTCACACCAAGGTCTATCACTTCACCCATATGATAAATACCTTTACCGTACATGATCTGGAATTCGGCTTGCTTAAACGGTGGTGATACTTTGTTTTTCACCACTTTTACGCGCGTTTCGTTGCCAACAATCTCATCGCCAACTTTAACAGAACCCGTGCGGCGGATATCCAATCGAACAGATGCATAGAACTTAAGCGCATTACCACCCGTCGTCGTTTCTGGATTGCCAAACATCACACCGATCTTCATTCGAATCTGGTTAATAAAGATACATAGGCAATTGGCATTCTTAATATTGCCTGTGATCTTTCGCAAGGCTTGTGACATCAAGCGAGCCTGCAGACCCATGTGACTATCACCCATATCACCCTCAATCTCGGCACGAGGCGTTAGCGCCGCTACGGAGTCAACAATGATCACATCGACAGCACCAGAGCGAACCAACATATCTGCAATTTCGAGCGCTTGCTCCCCGGTATCAGGTTGCGATACTAATAACTCATCAACATTAACACCTAGTTTCTCTGCATAGATTGGGTCAAGTGCGTGCTCTGCATCGACAAAGGCACACGTTTTACCCTGCTTCTGCGCTTCAGCGATTACCTGAAGTGTCAACGTCGTCTTACCCGAACTCTCAGGGCCATATATCTCGACGATTCGACCATAAGGGAGGCCGCCTATGCCTAACGCGATATCTAACCCGAGAGAGCCCGTCGAAACTGCGGGAATAGCTTCTCTTGGTTGATCACCCATTTTCATGACCGCGCCCTTACCAAACTGTTTTTCAATTTGAGAGAGTGCTGCGTTAAGTGCCTTTTGCTTGTTGCCTTCCATTTTGATTCCCCTATCGATTTGTGATGAATTATGTCGCATCCTTGCAACCACAATATACTGTATGCTTAATCAGTATTATGTGCAGCGATATTTAATCTGTCCAGTTTTTTATCCAGTAGTTGACTTACAAATGCGTAAACCTCTTCTTGCTAAGTAAGATACAAGCTAAAGCGTCAAAAACTGTCGCCGAAATTTAGTGACCGCCTAAAACAACAATTTTTTAGTGTTTTCAGCATAGGCTAAACGTATGCTTATCTTTATCGTCTCGATCAACCTCTAATAAATAAGACGCTTAAAATAATGCAAAACACCAGTCCAGTGCTTGAAGAAAACACCCAAGTAAAACGCCCAATGGTAATTGATGGTTCATTTCTTTTTGGAAATTTACTTGAGTTTGGTAAAGATCCACTGGCGTTCATACAACGGGCGCTCCGGTTAAAGCAGCCCATCATCGATTTTTGCATGCCATCACAACGCATTTCCTTAGTAACAAGTGCGGATATGGCGCACCAAGTACTTGTTAAGCACGCATCACAGTTCAAGAAAGCGGATAATGACGTTGGCGTTATGGCTCATGTCCTTGGCAATGGATTGGTGACAAATAACGATTTTGCGTCCCACAAGAAGCAGCGCAAGCTTACCCAGCCTGGATTTCACTTCAGACGCATTCAATCCTATGCAGATACCATGATTCGATATACGAGACAGTATTCTGATGACTGGCTGACTGATGCTGAGCGTGACATTAATGATGACATGTTCAAGCTAACGCTGTTTATCGTTTCGAAAACACTTTTTGACAACGATGTCGAGACAATGAGTGAGGTGTCTAGCGAAGTTGGAAAGTCTATGCATGAACTACAAGAAATCATGAACAAAGGTTTTCAAAGCATGTATGTCCTTCCCTCTTGGATTCCCATGCCAGGCTCCAAACGCCTGAAAAAAGCAAAGAAACGTCTCCATGACATAATCCAAGGCATGATTGATGCGCGCACCAAAGCGGACGGCACCTTCGAGTCCGGCGATGACCTTTTGAGCATGTTGCTAGAGTCGCGATACGACGATGGCACACAGATGTCTCGCGAACAGTTGATGGATGAGCTTGTCACCTTACTCTCTGCTGGCCACGAAACAACTTCGAATACAATGACTTGGGTGCTCTATTTGATGGCCAGCCATCCTGAACTTCAAGAACGAGCCTATGAAGAGGTCATGGAACTATTAAGCGATAGCGAGCTTTGTCTTGAAAACCTAGATCAGCTCTCTTATGTAGAGCAAGTTATCAAAGAAGGAATGCGGTTATACCCTCCCGCGTGGGTACTTAATACGCGCCAAGCTATCGAAGACGTCGAGGTAGGCGGCTATTTCTTTGAGAAAGGAAAACGGGTCTTTGTTAGCCCTTACGCGAATCACTACAACCCAGAGTATTTCCCAAACCCCGAACACTTCAACCCGGAAAGGTTTAGTGAAGAGAACGAGTCTAAACTTCCGCGATACGCTTACATGCCATTTGGTGGTGGGAATCGGGTATGCATCGGCAACTCGTTTGCAATGATGGAAAACAAAATCATCTTAGCATTGTTGCTGAAAAGCTTTCGCTTTGAGCTTTGCGCGAGAACAAAGGTAGAACCTCAGCCTCATGTCACCTTGAATAACAAAGATGGCATGTGGCTAAAAGTCGTCAGACGTTCTACTTAGCAATAGCCTATAGCGCTGGGGCTTAATCGACCGCTGAAATTCGGCAAAGGACTCCATTGAGCGCTGCATTGCCGGTCACAGGGTCATACACTTTATCGTCCACCAGATCATTCACACTCACACCGGCGTGCTGCTCTGCGATATTCAAGCGAGTACCGGAGCGGTTATGACCCCAGCCGTGAGGAATACTAACAACCCCCTGCATAACTTCATCAGAAGCCTTGACTGCGACCCGCTCTTTCCCGACCCGGGTCTCGACCTCGATTAAGCCGCAGTCTTCAATGCCAAGGCGCTCCATATCTGAGGGATGCACAAGCGCATGGTAGCGCACTGGCCCTTTAACGAGTCGATGTGAATTATGCATCCAAGAGTTGTTGCTGCGAACATGTCGTCGACCGATCAGTCTCATATCATACGATGTGTTTTGCTCTGTTTCAGCGTCGAGAGATAGCGCTTTAATCGGATCAACTAACGAGTGAATCACTAGCTGCACTGCTTTGTCCGCAGTACAAATACGCTGACTTAATCCTGGCTTCAAAGGACCCAAATCAATACCACTTGGGTGTTTCTTGAGTGTTTCTAATGACAACTCATATTCACTGCCCGCGCTTTTCCCATACGGCCCCATCTGCATGCCCATATCCATTAGCATCTTGGGCTCGACTAACGGTTTAAAGGAGAGCTGTTTCGCATCAGAGAGCGCTTTTGCCAATCCAGATAGAATCTCCCAGTCATGCAATGCGCCTTCTGGACGAGGAAAAACTTCGCTGTTAAATCGTGCAACATCACGTATCGCAAGCCGGAAAAACGCAACGTCATAGTGATCATGCTCGAGCGGGCCAGTTGGAGGAAGGATATAATCGGCGTGACGCGTCGTCTCGTTCAAGTAAAAGTCCAAAGCAACCATTAAATCTAAGCTTTCAAGCGCTGTGTCCAATTGGCGACCATTCGGTGCCGATAAAACAGGGTTGCCTGCCAACGTGTAAAGAGCCCTAAACTGCCCGTCTCCGGGAGTAAGGATTTCCTCAGCAAGAGCGGTGCTTGGAAATTCACCGGCAAACTCCGGCAAGCCGCTCACTCTAGTGTGGTAGCGGGCGAAATGTCCCGGACTTGGCTCACCAGGCCGAACATAACCTACTGCAGACGAGGGAAACATCGCGCCACCAGGTCGATCCAAATTTCCCGTCAGTAGATTAATCAAATGAATAGCCCACTGACAAATCGTCCCATATTGCTGAACAGACACCCCCATCCTGCCATATAGAACTGCAGTCGGCGCGCACATAAACTCCTCAATAACACGCTGTTGGTCCGCAGCCGAAACGCCACTTTTTCGCTCGGCCAAATCAAAGCTGAATGGCGCTACCAATGCCGTTAACTCACTCAAGCCAACAACTGGAACAGACTCAATGAATTCTTCGTTTTCGACCTTAGAAATCACATGTTTCAGAAATGCCAAAAGCACATATACATCAGCAGAAGGTTTTACGAACAAATGCTCGTCAGCAAGCGCGGCCGTTTCTGAACGACGAGGGTCGACAACGACAAACTTTCCGCCGCGTTTTTGAATCGCTTTTAAACGATTCTTTACGTCAGGCACAGTCATCATGCTGCCATTTGATGCTACCGGATTAGCACCGAATATCAGCATATAGTCCGTTCGATCAATATCCGGGACAGGAACAAGAAACTGGTGTCCGAATAGATGCATTGCAACGAAATGATGGGGTAATTGATCTAACGAGGTAGCCGAAAAATTACTTTTCGTAGCTAATGCTTTTCTGAGCAGGCGCCCGTGCGTCAAATTTCCGTAGTTGTGAACGTTGGGATTGCCCGCATACACAGCGACCGAATCATTCCCAAACTTCGCCTGAATCTCGGCTGTGCGCTTTGCTATCTCTTCAAATGCGGCCTGCCAAGAAATCTCTTGCCAGTCCTGACCAACTCGCTTCATTGGTTTTCGCAAACGATCCGGATCCTCATGCAAATCCTGCAAAGCAATCGCTTTAGGGCAGATATGCCCCCGACTGAACGGATCCTCAGGATCACCTTTTATCTCTAGGATCTCCTCACCTTTCGTTTTGATCGTTAAACCGCAAATCGCTTCGCATAAATGACACGCGCGTTTATGGGTAATTATTGCGCCTTCAAGGTCTTGAGCAGTGGACATAAAGAACCTTTGTCTTTTCGTTATTGTTTTGATTTTGTCAGGCTTGACAGTGCCTACTTATAATCGGGACTAAGCCCCACAACCAGATTGTGCCTCAAGCATTGCAGCGACCTCATCCTGATAGCGCTCCTCTACCGGCACAAATGCACCCTTAAGCTCATCATAGGCTTGGACATCACCACTACCGATATCGTAGCACCAGGCATGAATAGCGAGCTTTCCTGTCGCAAACTTCGCTGCAACATGCGGGTGCGTCATAATGTGTTGCTTCTGAATGAGCACATTCTCTTGTACTAAATGCATTAGTTTTTCTGCATCGGACAAACCTTCATACTTTTCATCGACAATTTGCTTTGCGGCAAGCGAAAAAGATAGCCACTGAGCGACATGAGGTAAGCCTCGAACACTATCAGGGTTCATCACACCCTGCATAGCTCCGCAGCCCGAATGACCACATATCACAATATGTTGAATATTTAGTGCGGCAACCGCGTACTCAATAGAGGCCGTCACACCACCAGTTTGATTCGTATGCGGTGGTACGATATTCCCGGCATTTCGAATAATAAAGAGCTCGCCAGGCTCTGTATTTACCAAGAGGTTTGGATCAATCCTAGAGTCGGAACATGTAATAAACAGCGCTTCTGGCGCCTGTCCTTTCGACAACGCCTCGAAGAGTTCGCGCTTTTTCAGGTGCGCTTCACTCTTGAAACGAACGATACCTTCAACGATTTTCGACATCTTATTGCTTACCCATACGGTTTATAAAAACAGAAGCTTGGCCAGGAAATATAGTCTAAACTAGTACTGTTCTTCGGAGTAATGCTTTTTGTCTTTCAAGCTAAAAAGCATGTGGAGAACATGTATCGATACATAATTAATGATGAAGGAATGATCACATGAAGAAACTTATCTTAGGTGCTGTTATCGCTTCTGCTCCAATCGTCGCAATGGCACACCCTGCCGGTTGTGGTTTGGGCACAGCAGTTATTTTCAAATCGCCATCTACATGGGTAGAGCACGTCCTTGCAGCAACCACCAATGGTACTTCTGGCAACCAAACATTTGGTATGACCTCAGGCACACTTGGTTGTGAAGCAGCTGGAGGCCCATTGGCATCAGGTGTTGACTATTTCATCGATGAAAACATCGACATGATCGCTATGGAATCGGCGACTGGTGAAGGCGAAACAATTGACGCTCTCGCTGAAATGATTGGCGTTGCTGACACTGACAAGCGCGCTTTCCGACTTTCACTTCAAAGCAATTTCGATACAATGTTCCCAAGTGAAGATACGTCTTCTGCTCAGGTATATGACGCTATCGTAGATATCATGAGCCATAACGACCGTTTGGCTAAATACCTAGGCTAACTGCCCAGAAAGATATCAAAGCAGCTCCACTATGGAACCTGCTAGCAAACGAGCCCCCAGGGGCTCGTTGACCTTAAGAACCTTTGATTACGTAACAAATTAACTTAAGATCATTCGAATAATAAGCATCACGCTTTACGCTTCTAACAATTACATATCTCAGAGTGCGACAGGGATTTCATGACTGCATTACGTCGTGCACTATGTGCACTTTGCTCGAATATCGCTTGTTCAACCCTACTCCTCGGCCTATTGACAGCACCCGCTGCGTGGTCATCCGAAACCACACCATCGGAAGCACACGGTCAGAACAAACTAGACCAGCTATCTCACGAGCGGCAATGGCTCGATCTCTTGCACTACCACGACGTTGGTATTGTCGGAGATGTGGGCAGCCAAATAGATGATCCAGACTTCTTTCTCAGCCCAGATGGAGCAAGCGACCCAAACGCCGAACTCAAAGCAAGCATCACTGGATTTACAAGCACTGACCCCGACCACGTTCAAAAAAGATGCGCCTATCCTGCTCGCTATTATTGGCTAAAATCCAAACTCGGGGATCACTATTTCGGCGGAGAGACTCCTTGTCCGGAATTTGAGAAGTGGCGCGATGAATTAGCGACCGATGGACTAACGCTGATCTTTCCTGCAGCCTATTTGAACAGCCCTTCGTCCATGTTTGGCCACACGCTAATGCGCTTGGACAGTTCTAATAGCAAAAGTGAACTACTGGCTTACAGTATCAACTATGCGGCAAACGCAGACCCGAATGACAACGAGTTAGTATTCAGCTACAAAGGTCTGACCGGCGGCTATCCAGGCGTATTCTCAGTTCTTCCATATTATGAAAAAGTGAAAGAATACAACTATCTGGAGTCACGGGATGTTTGGGAGTATGAGCTAGATATCACGGCAGATGAGCTAGCGCAGTTTGTCCGTCACGTATGGGAGGTCAAAGATGCCCATTTCAATTATTACTTTTTCACTGAAAACTGCTCTTATCATCTACTTACTTTGCTCGATGCTGCAAGCGATCGCTTTGAACTGTCGAAGGAATTTACGACTGACGTCATACCTGCAGATACCGTTAGAGTACTGAACGAAAAACAACTCATCAAAAAAGCGTCCTTCCGCCCCTCGATGCAAACAACACTGCAGCACCGCTTAGCGTCCAGCAGTAATCAGGCACAGGTTTTAGCAATTGATTTGGTGCAGTACCTGGACACGCCTGTAAGCGAGCTACTAAACGACAGCGCCTTATCTGAGCAAGAACAAGCTCAGGCGCTGGAGCTCTCTGTCTCGCTTGCCAGGTATAAGGCAAAGCAAGACAAAGAAAATGCGTCAAACTACAACAAAAGGAGCATTCGGCTATTGTCCGCTCGGAGCAAGTTGGGTGACATTGAGACGTTTACCGCCACCCCGACTCCAATGATCCGTGACGATGAGGGGCATCGCTCTCATCGCTGGATGGCAAGAGCAGGAGAAGATCAAATAGGCACCTATGTCGGTTTAGACCTCAGAATGTCTTATCACGATTTTCTAGACCCTGTAGCCGGTTACATACCGGGCGCTCAGCTGGAAATCATCCATCTGAAAGCAAAAGCCTATACCGAAAAAGCATCATTACAAATAGAGGAGTTTCGCGCGATCGATATTGCCTCTTTCTCTCCGCGCGATGGCTTCATCAAACCAATTTCTTGGTTTGTGTCGACAGGGCTCACTCGAAACGAACATCAAATAGATGAACTTATGCCCTATCTCAAAGCCGGACCCGGTGTAAGTTATGGTCTGGCTTCCGCGGGAGGCATATCACTTATAGGCTCAGGTTTATTGAGCACCCGTGCTTTTGTGGACAACGACCTTGATAAGGGATTTGTCCTCGAATCGGGCCCTAAGGTGCAACTTTCCTTACAACATCCAGACATTTCTATCCAGACATACTGGGAACGCCACTATAAACTTGCGGGCGCAGACCTAGACCAACAGAAAGCCTTTTTGGGAATCGGTCACGGAATAACAAACTCCACGAGCCTTCGCATCGGAGCCAGCTATACCGAGACCGATTTGGATGATGGCGCACGCCTCTACGACACAAGTGGCGAGTTAGGCTTCGCATGGTATTTTTAATTCGCTTCACGCTGGCTTTTGCTCTCTTGGCTAGCCTCTCTGCGTGCAGTAGCTTATCAGGCTTTCTATTTTTCCCTCACGAAGGGCATTATCAAACTCCCGAAGGCCTTGGTGTCGATTACAAAACAATACACCTCGACTCCGAAGGTTTTCAGCTCGAGAATTGGCTTTTGTTGCCAAAGGAACACGTAGCACCAAAGGGCACAGTTCTTTACCTACACGGTAATGGGGAAAATATCAGCACGCACATGAATTCTGTTGCTTGGCTAACCCTTGAGGGCTACAAGGTTTTCCTACTTGATTATCGAGGTTACGGAAACTCCGAGGGCGCATCAACGTTGCGCTCCGCGCTCTATGATGTGTTTCAGGCTCATCTTTGGCTTAGTAAACACGAAGAAACCCCGCTATTTCTATTTGGCCAAAGTATGGGAGGCGCGCTAGCAATCACCTATTCCGCCAACATTAATGAGCTAGAGAAGAGCGAATTGGCACCTATTCGCGCATTGATTACAGAATCTTCGCCGGCTGATTGGCCGCAAGTAGCAAGGGAGGCAATGCGAAACCACTGGCTGACATGGCTAGTACAGATACCCGCAAGCTTCATTGAAAGTAAATACAACCCCGAAGATCACATAGGCCAACTGGCGGGATTACCTATCCTACTGATGCATAGCAAACAGGACCCGATCGTACGTTATGCACATTTAGAACAATTACTAACAGCAGCAGATAAAGCTGGTGTTCATATCGAAACTTATCAAACGCTGGGAGGCCATACTCAAGGTCTTGCTTACGAGCAAGCGCGCAAACGCTTTATTGAGTTCATTCAAAACGTAGAGCCAAAATGAGCAAAGCGTTCATGAGCTTACAGCGCGCCACGGGTTCTCTAGCTTAAGCTGAATTTTAGATTACCCCATCCAATCACGCATCGCTGCAATTTTAAACTGCTGACCATCCTTCTCAAACACAACATGCTGTTCGCCAATCGACAGCAGCGTCATGCCCTGGAACGCTTGCCCTTCACGAAGGTAGATATTGTTAATCATAACCCTGCGTGCCGAGGGCGCGGAACTGTAGATATGACTATTGAAGGTAAGCTTTGAGACTTTTGGTCGAGTTCTCTGATCGAGTTCTTCAAGATAGAGAACATCTTCGTAAGGATCAATGCTCTCGCTTTCCACACCTTGATCTTCTACATTTGCTAACTCTGAAGACTGAACAGGAGCCGCATCAAGCGGCACATCGGATACGACTACGCGCGCGTCGCTGACGATTGCAGCGGACGCGGACTGGCTCTGAGAAAGTCTTTTAGACTTTGGCTCGATCAGCTCAAATTGCTCTTCAAAAGGTACCGTTGAGGGCTTTTCAACAGACACCGCTGAAGGCTCTCCAGCAGAAACCGTTGAGGACTCTACAATAGGCAGTAAAGCTTCCCCCGTAGCTGCAGCAGATTCTAAATCAAGCCCTTGTTCACTGCGTGCCGTCTGAACGACTTCGGTATTCGAGCCCTCAATGACTGCATCGTCTTTCGTTTGCGGGATAATCGCTGACTCAGCAACAAGCTTGGGTTCCACTAGCGCAGAAGAACGGCTTTCGCGCAGCTGGGTCGTCGAGGAATCAACGGACAAAGGAAGTGTATCCTCGTTAGACAAAGCCAATTTCACCGTCGATTTTGTATCTGGAACTGTCACCGAAAGAAGATTGTTTCGCGCGCCAGATCCCATGCCCCTCTCTATAGAGTCGTCGGCCTGAACAGTGACATTATCCGCTGAATTCGAAAAGTGGATATAGAGAAATACTAGTGCATTCAATAGCAGCACTAACACTAGCAATACAAGCCAAGGGGACTTTCGTTCCTTTCTCATGTACAAAAGATTTTGGTCTTTTCGAAAAGAAGGTAACTCGCCTTGCTTTCGTTCATGCTCCGAACGTTCAAGTGCATCGAGAATATACGACATAGGCGTTAAGACTTCCCGAGCAGTTTTGGAGTGCGCACATCCAAAATATTATTCATTTGTATCAGCGTCATGCTTCCCGCTATCCCATCAGGTACGAGGCCCATTGAACGTTGAAATTCAACGACCTTCTCTTGCAATGACAAGCCTTCAAGCTCTGGGTTTATCTGGGTTAATCCTTGCTGAAGCCAATCATCCTCTTTCGGCTGGCCGGGATTTATGATCCCAGACTTATAGGGTGGCAACTTCCACACAACGGAATATTCTCCGAGCCAAAATCGGTCAATCTCGTCAAGGGTTGTTTTAAAAAACTCTCCGCCATGCGCGACATAGGCCTCTTCACCTTCAATCTTTAATAAGGCCAAGTGTATTTTCTGTCCATTATCGTTAAACAGGGTGAGCACGGCAGGACGATCAATTCTAAGTAAACTACGCCAGTTTCCTTGTTTGTGAAGACATCCAAGCCCATTCAATTCAGCAAAATCACAAGCCAATCGAAACGGCGTATCACTATAGTTCAAATTCCAAGCCTCAAACACCGATTGAAAAGCCTGTAACTTATCTTTTGCGCCGCGCTCTCGCTCGCCTAGCCCAGAAAACAAGACCTCCCCTGGAGCCGCCGGCGAAGCATCGGAGGGCTGTTCTGATACAGCGCTAAACAATCTCGTATCAGGGCTTGGCGCTTCGACATAAGCAACTAAAGACTCGGGATTTGTCGACAGCGCGTTCGCAAAATCGTTTATATAGTCCATATTGGGAGAATCAGCTTGCTCGTCCTTTCGCGGAGGAACAACCACTGGGCCAAGTTCGCTGGGCGCAGGCCAAGCTAACATGGTCTGCACCGTCTCTTGGGTTTCTGGGCTCGTGCTGATATCAATGACAGACTGGCCTGCATCTTCAGAAAGCTCCATTGGAGAGGCGACATCTGGGTTCTGCTGAGTCTGAACGTCTGACGTCGCTGTCACCGCGTCATCAAAAGGATTAAATGCGTTAAGCAACGGCTTCGACCACAATCCCAACCCAACAAACAAGACGACAGCGAGACTTGCACCGATAACACGATAACCGTAGTTGTGAATAAATTTATCCCAAGCAGAGCCAGATTCGCCCTGAATTTCGTAATGAGCGCGTTTGATATGGCTCGGCTCTACGGTTTCTGCATGTGTTGCATATGCACCTAGCATGGCTCGGTCTGCGAGCAGATTAATAAGTCGCGGAATACCACCGCTGAGTTTATAAAGCTGTTTAACAGCCTTGTCTGAGAATAATCTTGGCCTGCGACCAGCGACGGCTAGTCGGCAGGCGACATAGGCACCAACTTCGACACGATTAAGCTCTTGAAGATGGTAGCGAGCAGTAATGCGCTGTGCGAGCTGACGCAACTGTTTCTGTGCGAGCATTTCGCGTAGTTCAGGCTGACCCAAGAGAATAATTTGCAACAATTTTTTCTCAGAAGTCTCTAGGTTGGTTAACAAGCGCAGCTGCTCGAGCACGTCTGGCTCAAGGTTTTGCGCCTCATCGATTATCAGCACAGGATGGCGCTGATCAGCATGAGCAGAGAGCAGGTAATCATTAATCGCATCATTTAAGGCTTTGACCGATGCAGATGCGTCGTACTGAATATGGAATTCGTCACAAATCGTCGCGAGCAACTCATGCGCAGAAAGCTTTGGATTTACGATGAACGCAACGTCTGTATTCGCTGGCACTTGATTGAGAAAGCACCGACATATCGTTGTTTTACCCGTTCCCACCTCACCTGTGAGAACTATAAAACCGCCCTGACCTTGAACGCCGTAGAGCAAGTGCGCCAACGCCTCTCTGTGACGTTCGCTCATAAACAGGTATCGAGGGTCGGGCGCAATGGAAAACGGAGGTTCCGTTAACCCGAAATAGTCTAGATACATGAAACCCCAGTGCCAACATTGTTATTTAATTAACAAAGGGTAACGAAAAGCGCTCGGTCAAGCAATAACTCTTAACGTTGCTCTGTGCGCTCGTACCGACTTCTTTAGATCGCTAATGCATTGCTCGAGCGTCTTACTAATTTTCGCATGCGTATTGATCATTGCCAGGCGCGGCCATGTCGCTCTCTCTCCTTGTAGCATCAACTCTGAAATAAACTCGCTACTTGGATTCGAAAGCACGCCTGCATAATGTTTAAGCTTATAGCGTGGTGAGAGGGTCACATCGCCCTTGTAACTCTGAGAAAGCAACGAATACATTTGGCCTGAAGTTTGTCGAACGATGGAGTTTGTTGTGTTTTTCCGAAGATAATCAAAAACCGCTTCACCATGAAAGCGCAGCTCCCCTTTCAAAATTCGTGCAGGTAAATGATGAAGTTTGTTGGATTGCTCATGCTCTTCTTTTAGAAATGGAACAACATGAGGATTCGTCTGGCTGACAATACTGAAGTTCACATCATGCAGATGCCTCAATCGTTCAATAGGTAAATCGGACACGACACTGCCATCGACCCAACGCAAGCGAGGCATATAGGGCGATTGTTGCCCAGTTTCATCTTTTTGTTGTAGCTGAACGGGCGGAAAAATTGTTGGAACCGCACAAGATGCCAGTGCAGCACTCCACATCAGCAGGTATGGCGAGGTATAGCCACTGAGTAATCGCTCTTTTTGATGATGTTTTACAGGAGAGACAGAAATATTGACGCTGCGCCCTGTGCGCTCAAAAGCCTCCTGCATCGTATAATCGCCGATGTAGTCACGAATCGTTTCTTGTAACTGGCGCTGCTCCATAAAACCTTTACCTCTCAGGCCACTCAGCAAGCCTGCCCATTTCCATGGCTTCAGAGACAAAGCATTCGGATCGAAAAACTCAGGCAGCTCTTCATCAGTATGAGTGCCCAACAATGCAGCAATAATAGAACCGGCACTTGAACCTGCAATTACCTGTGGCAAGAGATCCCTCTCCCAAAGCGCTTTTACCGCACCGAGATGGAAAGCACCTAAGGATGCTCCTCCGCTCATGAGGAGTGCAGGACGCCCATAGCTGAGCAATATGGCTTTGAAGAAGTCGAGCTTTTGCGCTGGAAGCAGCGCCGATTGGGGATGATCACATAAGTAACGTAAGGCGATGCAAACTTCATCGACATAATCATCAATCAAACGTTTGGTGCCGAAATAGCTCTGGTTGTACAAGCGAGGATCGCCCATATTACCAAGATCGTGATGCAAGCCCTCTCTTAAAGCACGGCTGAGCCCGGACAGATCGTTTTCGAGTCGTAAGTTTCGCAGAGCGTGCATACGCTCTGACAATACTTCAAAGTTATAGATATCGGAGTATGGATCGAGTTTCCATTGCTGATGATCTAGCGCCTCATCTAAAGTCTGAGCAATCTCGGACCATTGCTCATAGCTATTTGCTTGAGAAAGATATCGTTGTAACTTATTGATATGCGCCTGTTTATTGATCACTCAGCCTTCCTATATTCTTCAAGTGTTCAATAAATATAGATCAGGCAGACGAGCACAAATGTGCATTTGATGTGCTTTGATGTGAAGCAATGTAAAACCACCGGTTTATTAGGTGGCTGTTCACAGTTTTCGGACTTAGTTAGAAATCTTCCAAATAGAGATCGTCAGCCGCAAACTCATCTACGACGGCACCATCTCGAATTAAAAACTCGCGATTCTGCAAATACGCGTTACGGATGAAAATATAGGGATCATTCCCTGTTATTAAGCCCTCAACACTCAGAAGATCTGCGCGAAGATCCGTATACTTTAGGCCCTGAATTGCGAGCCTCTCTACGGTCGAAAAACTCTCTACATAGTTCAAAGGCTCGGTATACGTATCGGCTGCACGCCCAAAGGAATCGCGTATCGTCGATGGACCAAAGAACGGCCAGACAACGTATGCGCTGTTCTCATAGCCCCAAACTGCCAACGTTTGGCCAAAGTCTTCTTCGTCATTTCGCAGACCAAAATGTGTTGCAACATCTATAAAGCCCGCTAAGCCAACCGTTGTGTTCCAAATCACCCGATTGAGAGTCACCACAGAATTATGAAATTTACCTTGAAGCAAACTGTTCGCAAATGTTTCTACGTCATCAAGGTTATTGAAGAAATTCGTTACGCCTTGATTCAAAAACGATGGCATCACGAAATCGTAAAACTGCGCGACAGGCTTAGCGAGATAGATATCGAGCTGCTCGTTAAAACTGAACATCGCCCGGTTGAACCCTTCATACGGATCAACATCCTCTTCGTCTTCTACCGCGGACGCTGAAAGCGTTATTAGCATAAGAAGCGCGAAAGCGAGAATATATCCCTTTTCTCTTTTAATCCGTTGAGCTAAGTTCACAAGGCTGTCGAGTTCCGTTTAGGGTCTTTTTGCTTCAGGAAGCGCATTTCTTGACGATTACGCTGCCCACTGAATAGCCGGCACCAAAAGAACAGATAACCCCGGTATCTCCCACATTAAGGTCATCACGATGCTTGTGAAATGCAATGATTGACCCTGCAGAGGACGTATTTGCATATTCATCTAGAATTACAGGCGCTTCCAAAGATTCTGCTGGCCGTCCAAGTACTTTTTTAGCAATCAGCTGGTTCATATTTAAGTTGGCCTGATGAAGCCATAAACGCTTTATACCTTCCGGTGCAAAACCATTCTCGGATAGATGCTCAACGATCATATTCGCAACCATTGGCGAAACTTCTTTAAATACCTTTCGCCCCTCCTGAACAAACAGCTTATCCGCTTGTCCTTGAGCTTCAGGAGCGCAGCGATTCATAAAACCAAAGTTGTTTCGAATATTATTCGAAAACAGGGTTTTTAATTTGGCACTCACCACTTCGTAATACGTATCGACGGCCATTAGATCTTGCCGCTCAACCAGAATTGCGGTTGCAACGTCACCGAAGATAAAGTGGCTATCTCTATCTCGGAAGTTTAAGTGTGCAGAGCAGACTTCTGGATTAAGTACAAGCACTGAGCGAGCCGTTCCTGCTTTCACAAGGTCCAACGCCGTTTGCAAAGCAAACGTAGCCGAAGAACAGGCCACGTTCATATCAAAAGCGAAGCCTTCTATTTCGAGCGCATCTTGCACCTCTATTGAAATAGCTGGGTATGCACGTTGCAGGTTCGAACATGCCACAAGCACTGCATCTACATCTTTGCTTGTTTTATTCGCTTGACCGAGAGCCTGCTTTGCAGCCTCTGTGGCCATTTCGCAAAGTACGCTGGGTTCGGAATTGGGGCGTTCAGGAATTCTTGGTGCCATAATTTCGGGATCAAGGATTCCGGATTTATCGATAACATAGCGGCTTTTGATGCCACTCGCCTTCTCTATAAAAGCGGAGGAAGATTCATGCAATGCCTCAACGTCACCGGAGGCTATTGCCTCTTCATTTTCAGCATTAAAAGCAGCGACATATCGATTAAAACTATCGACGAGTTCATCATTGCTAATAGATTGAGATGGAGTAAATAAACCGGTACCCGTAATCGCGGCCTTGTACACAAACTTCCCCTTTTTAAACCCGTGCTCATAAACACAAAGTTAAACATAATTCTGATACTTAACAACTATACTCGACGCACCAGCTGCCACTGTTTGTTGAGGCGCTTTTCCGAGACGGTCTCTGATGTACCAAGCTGTTGGGCGAACCATGATACGCGCTGCTCTTCGATTAGCCAACGGAATCTTTCAAGTTCAATATCGTAAATACCCTGTGCTTGATGCTGTTCGAGACGGGACGTATATTGATCCCACCAGTTTTTCAACAGAGGCAGCGCCTTGCGCTCCAAAGCCTGCTCGCGCCCCATCTTATCGAACCGCACAGAGCATGCTTTTAAATACCTTGGAAAATGACTTAGATTGTCATAGGGCGTTCTAGAAAGAAAACCATCGAAAATAAGATTCTCGACCTGGTATTTTATATCGCTCACCGACATCGCGACGGTAAAGTTGATTTTGCCTTTAAGGCATTTCATTAGCTCGTGATACTCAGCAAGAATGCGGACAGACAACTTCGCGAAGTCGCGGCTAAACGAAACGAAGTCACCGCGCTTCGATTGCCAACATTCCTCAAACTGCTCCGCCGTCGAGGGCAGGCCGTCACTAGCGAAATGATTCACAATGCACGCCATCGCAAAGTCGTCGTACAGACGCTCAGCCTTTCCTACTGGCGCGTAGAACAACCCCATTTTTTTATAATCAAGAATTTCTTTCTCAAACAATGCTATCTGGTCTCGCAGCTTAAAGTACAACAACCGGGCGAAACCGAGTCGCGTCAAACGCTGTGCTTCTAGCGCATCGTTTCGGGTTGTTTTCAACACTTTAGTACGCTGATCAATCAAGCACGGATAGACCTTTAGCGTGATGCCTGTTTGCTCAAGCTCTAGCTCTTTATCGAGATTAAAGCTCCATGTTTCAACGTGCTCATCTGCGACAGCTGATTCTTTACCGCTTGCTTTTGAGAGAGGGTTAGCACTCAGATAATCATCTGCGACATCGACAAGATCAGCCAGCTCCCGACTTTGTCTGAGAACTTTTCCGTCATCATCCAAAAGCTTAATGTTGAGGCGCAAATGTGGATCCAACAACGCCACATTCCATGCCTCTATCGGAATACTGACGTTCGTCATAAAACGCAGCTGCGCAGCGAGCGTTTCCAAAAGCGGTTCGCTGCTCGCTTCAACCTTATCGAATATTTTGTCGACAGTATCGGGAACAGGAACAAAATGTTTTCTCAGACTTCTAGGAAGATTCTTTATTAATTGAATGCACTTTTCCCTTAGCAAGCCCGGGACAAGCTTTTCAATTCGCGATGCCGTTACCTGTCGAACAGCACGAGCAGGAACGGAAACACTCACGCCATCCTCATCGGTGCCAGGATTGAACGCATAACTTAAGGGAAACTTGATCCCATTATTGTCCAGCTGATCAGGGAAAAGATTGGCATCAAACTCCGCTGCATTGTCTAGCTTGAGATCCTCCTCTTTGAACTCAATCTGTTTTTTTTGCTCTTCGCTCGCTGAACGGAACCACTTTTCAAGAGCAGCATCACTCACGATGTGGTTGGGAAGCAGCCGGTCATACAAACCATAAAGCGCCTCCTCATCTATAACGACATCTTTACGTCGCGTTCTATCTTCAATTTTTTCCAGCTCAGCTAACGTTTGTAGATTCGTGCGTATCGCTTTAACGCGCCCCCGATACTCGCCCTCAACCAATGCGCTGCGAATAAAAACCTCACGCGCAACGCGTGCGTCGATCGAGCCATAATTAACCAATCGACGCGCGACAATCTCCAAACCGTATAAAGTGACTTTCTCAAACGCAAGCACTTGGCCCCGTTTACGTTGGTAATGCGGTTCACTCCAACTTTTTTTAACCAGATGCTTGGCGAGCGGCTCAATCCAGTCTGGCTCTATGCGCGCATTCATCCGAGCAAATATCTGCTGCGTCTCTACCAACTCGGCAGACATAATCCACTTCGCTTTGGATTTAGCTAGGCCCGACCCCGGATAAACTTGAATCTTTTTGTTCCGGCATGCCAAATAGTCACGCTTTTCTTCATGCCTCGCAACATTGGATAAAAAGCCAGAGAGCATCGCCATATGCAGGCTCTGATAACTCTTGTTTGCTGTGCCAGTTTGATCAACATCCATCGCGTCGCTTTTTTCTGACTTCGAATCGATCACGACGCGTTTAGCATCAGATTGTGTTGTCCAGGCTTTTGTAGCTAAAAGGAGCTGCCTATGCATTTCGCGCCACTCTCGCATCCGCATAAAAGAAAGGAAGCTCTTCTGTGCAAATCGCTTTAAAGCGCTACTACCTAGCGTTTGACGCTGCTCTTCGTAGACATTGAACAGCTTCAACAATGTCGCGAAATCTGAATCTACATCTTTAA
>NZ_LWFT01001393.1:0-762 GCF_001635105.1 Oleiphilus sp. HI0079 | reverse complement strand
CAAGGCGACTATGAATACGATCTGCCAAACCATCACTTCGCAAAAACTCGTTGAACGCATAGGCGGTGGTTGCAAAGCCCCCCGGCACACGCACACCAGTCGAACCAAGATTCGCGATCATCTCGCCGAGCGAGGCATTTTTGCCACCGACCCGATCAACGTCATTCATCCCAAGTTGGTCAAACCAAACGATATATTCCTGCAAGGCGAAACTCCTCTGAAACGGTACTGCCAGCCGAGAATTCGGCCGACTTAATAAGGTGCGCATAATAACACTTTATGCTAGCTTAATTTAGTAGACATCTTGAATCACTTGTATAAGCAAAACTTAGCAAACTAGCGCATAAATATAACAAGGTATTTATAAATTATGACAGATAAGCGAACAGCTTTTTTTATCTCAGACGGAACAGGGATCACCAGCGAAGCCCTCGGCCTGAGCCTTTTAAAACGCTTCGATACAATTCGATTCGAAAAAGAGACCTTGCCCTACGTAGACTCCGTTGAGAAAGCAAAAGAAGTGGTCGAACGTATCAATCAGCGTGCCGAACTGGATGGCGCGCGCCCTATTGTTTTTGACACACTCGTAGACGATACACTTCGCTCAATCGTTTCGAGCAGCAATGCCTTGCAAATTGACGTGTTTGCGGCATTTTTAGGTCCTCTAACAGAAGAGCTGGGCATTCAACCTGGAGACACTATTGGTCGTGCCCGGATTGGCGAAAGCTCTGACTATGAATACCGCATGGAAGCGATCAACTA
>NZ_LWFT01001392.1:0-824 GCF_001635105.1 Oleiphilus sp. HI0079 | reverse complement strand
TACCAGGCAGCATGAAACTACCGGCATCCGTTGTGAGCTCGCCGAGCAATAGCTTAAACAACGTAGTTTTGCCTGCTCCGTTAGCACCAACGATTGCAACACGCTGGCCATCGGCGATATTGGCGTTTACTTCTTCCAACAGAGGCTCGGGACCTCGGCGAAGTGACATCTCTAAAATTTTAAGCATGCTATGGCTTTCATCTCTGGAACTCGTCGCGCAAGTTATCGGATAATGCGGATTACATCAATCAAAGCACAGCGCTTTATAATGGATTCAGCATAATGAGTGATACAACAGCGGGGTTTTGGGCGTTTTCTCTGCACGTCTGGCAAAACGAAGCGCTTCGCTGTCAGCTTTTAGCGCTTCAAGAGCGCGATGATCTGGATATAAATTTATGCCTGTTCCTTTTGTGGATCTCAACCTTGGGTCTTGTTCTTGACGACTCAGAAAGCAAAATCACACATGTGCAAGGCCAATGGTTAGATCAAACGATCAAGCCGATCAGAGTGCTCCGCATGGCCAATCAACATCGTCCGCAACTGAAGCAAGCCTTGTTGACAGCAGAGCTAGAGTCGGAAAAATGTTATCAAGAAGCACTCTGCCAAATTCGCGATACAATCACGCGCCAAACAGAAGCGGCTGATAACGACAAAGCAGCTACACTTAAGACGAATTTGAAGTCTTATTCACAAATCAGTTGGGATAGTGCGTTGATTAACCTCATGTTAGAGGCAAGCCAATGAAGTGGGTTTACCGTTTATCTTCTTTAGTGATTTTGGGTGCAGCACTTAGTTTGCCGTTTTATGCAGACTACCGCAGCGGT
>NZ_LWFT01001391.1:0-1444 GCF_001635105.1 Oleiphilus sp. HI0079 | reverse complement strand
GCCACAAGCACTGCATCTACATCTTTGCTTGTTTTATTCGCTTGACCGAGAGCCTGCTTTGCAGCCTCTGTGGCCATTTCGCAAAGTACGCTGGGTTCGGAATTGGGGCGTTCAGGAATTCTTGGTGCCATAATTTCGGGATCAAGGATTCCGGATTTATCGATAACATAGCGGCTTTTGATGCCACTCGCCTTCTCTATAAAAGCGGAGGAAGATTCATGCAATGCCTCAACGTCACCGGAGGCTATTGCCTCTTCATTTTCAGCATTAAAAGCAGCGACATATCGATTAAAACTATCGACGAGTTCATCATTGCTAATAGATTGAGATGGAGTAAATAAACCGGTACCCGTAATCGCGGCCTTGTACACAAACTTCCCCTTTTTAAACCCGTGCTCATAAACACAAAGTTAAACATAATTCTGATACTTAACAACTATACTCGACGCACCAGCTGCCACTGTTTGTTGAGGCGCTTTTCCGAGACGGTCTCTGATGTACCAAGCTGTTGGGCGAACCATGATACGCGCTGCTCTTCGATTAGCCAACGGAATCTTTCAAGTTCAATATCGTAAATACCCTGTGCTTGATGCTGTTCGAGACGGGACGTATATTGATCCCACCAGTTTTTCAACAGAGGCAGCGCCTTGCGCTCCAAAGCCTGCTCGCGCCCCATCTTATCGAACCGCACAGAGCATGCTTTTAAATACCTTGGAAAATGACTTAGATTGTCATAGGGCGTTCTAGAAAGAAAACCATCGAAAATAAGATTCTCGACCTGGTATTTTATATCGCTCACCGACATCGCGACGGTAAAGTTGATTTTGCCTTTAAGGCATTTCATTAGCTCGTGATACTCAGCAAGAATGCGGACAGACAACTTCGCGAAGTCGCGGCTAAACGAAACGAAGTCACCGCGCTTCGATTGCCAACATTCCTCAAACTGCTCCGCCGTCGAGGGCAGGCCGTCACTAGCGAAATGATTCACAATGCACGCCATCGCAAAGTCGTCGTACAGACGCTCAGCCTTTCCTACTGGCGCGTAGAACAACCCCATTTTTTTATAATCAAGAATTTCTTTCTCAAACAATGCTATCTGGTCTCGCAGCTTAAAGTACAACAACCGGGCGAAACCGAGTCGCGTCAAACGCTGTGCTTCTAGCGCATCGTTTCGGGTTGTTTTCAACACTTTAGTACGCTGATCAATCAAGCACGGATAGACCTTTAGCGTGATGCCTGTTTGCTCAAGCTCTAGCTCTTTATCGAGATTAAAGCTCCATGTTTCAACGTGCTCATCTGCGACAGCTGATTCTTTACCGCTTGCTTTTGAGAGAGGGTTAGCACTCAGATAATCATCTGCGACATCGACAAGATCAGCCAGCTCCCGACTTTGTCTGAGAACTTTTCCGTCATCATCCAAAAGCTTAATGTTGAGGCGCAAATG
>NZ_LWFT01001390.1:0-935 GCF_001635105.1 Oleiphilus sp. HI0079 | reverse complement strand
CGCTCCGGTACGAATATGCGCAAACCTGAATGGGGCGCTGGGCTGTATATCGATCAGGTATGTAATGAGACAGACGGTGATAAGAAACGCAACAAAGAAGGTACGCAAGATGCGTTAGCGCGCCTTTGTGCAATGCGTCTCGTTAAGTTGCTGGGTGATGCGTCATTGCAGGTTAAGAGCGCAGATATCACGATTCTCGTTCGAGACCGAAATGAAGCCCTGGTTATGCAGCAGCATTTGCTCGCGCAGGGCGTGAAAGCGAGCTTTGATAATCGGCACTCAATCTTTCACACTCCGGAGGCCGTCTCCATCTACAACCTATTGTTCGCCGCTCAAAATACGGCGAGTGAGCGCGCGCTCATGCAGTGTTTGAGTGACCCGTTCTGGGGACTCAGTGATCGGTCCTTAATGGAAATGCAGCAAAATGAAGCGATTTCTTTTTCCTGGACGGAGCGCCTGCGAGAGATTGCACTCCGTTGGCAGGATCACGGGGTTTTATCAGCGGTTCGCTCTGCATTGGTCAGCTTTGGCGCGTTGGAGCATTGGCAAGGTTCAGAGGACCAAGAATTGCTCTGGGAGCGCAAACTCTCCAATGTCGGTCAAATTGCCGAATTACTCCAAGCCCAATCGGCGCGCATTGGCAGCCCTGCAAGTCTCTTGCACTGGTTTGCCCGACAGCTCGAGGAGGACGATTCGACTTTAGGAAAAGAGCGTGAAATACGCCTAGAAAGCGATGATCAGTTGGTGCGCATTGTAACGGTCCACAGTTCGAAAGGTCTTGAATATCCCGTCGTATTTGTCCCCTTTCTATCCTCAGGGAAAAGAGTGTCTGCTCCGGTTTGGTTTTATGATGAGGAGGGGCGCTTGTCTCTCGCTTTAGAGCCTGACGATAGTGAGAAAACCGCTGCCGAAAAAGAGAGTTTGGCAGAGGATTG
>NZ_LWFT01001389.1:0-1118 GCF_001635105.1 Oleiphilus sp. HI0079 | reverse complement strand
CATCGGATACACAGTTGCTGGTTGATTGCGGGTTATATCAGGGGACAGATCATGAGGTGTGGTTGAACCATCAACCGTTTGAGTTTGACCCCAAGAAAATCAAATACCTACTCCTTACTCATGCGCATATCGATCACTGTGGATTGATAGGGAAACTTGTTCGTGAAGGTTTCAAGGGCAAAGTGTATTGCACAAATGCAACTGCGCGCGTAGCGGAAGAGATGCTGCTTGATGGAGCCGGGTTTTCAGATAGTGAATACACTAAAGAAGATGTGCGCCGTATACAGTGGAGTCCTATCGATTACAGTGCCTCAGAGATTGCAGAACAAAGACGCGATTTTAAGTGGGGAAAGATTTTTACACTTGCGCCGGGCCTTACTTTAAGTCCTTGGCGAAGTAGTCACGTATTGGGAGCGTGTGGTTTTAGCATCAATTGGAACGATCAGGGTGATAAAAGTACTTATGCCGACCGGTCTATATTTTTCTCTGGAGACATTGGGTGTCAGTCTTCCCAGAACTGTTATTTGCCAATGATGAAGAAAAATCATGCTCCCCCTCCGTATACAGATTTCTTGGTCATGGAATCGACGTATGGATCAAGGGTACGCGAGGATCAGTATAAAAGCAGCGAGAATCGTATTCGCGCGCTGGAGCAAGTGATCATCGATACTAAGGAACGAGGTGGCACGCTTGTTATTCCAACTTTTGCTTTCCATCGAACACAAGAGATTTTGACGGATCTGTTTACAATTGGTCTGCGTTGGAGGAATAGCTGCAAAGGTGACTTGCAATGCTACTTAGAAAGTCCTCTGAGTAATCGCTTAAATAAAGTTTATGGGGAAGAGCTTCCTCGTTTGCTTTCTTCTACCCGGCCACAAAATCTGGATAGACAGTATCTGAGGGATGATCTTACCGAGACAACGGGTATACACCCTAAAAACATCGGAAATTTGTTCGATAACTTGTCTAACGGCAAGGTGGCCACATCCGGAAAGCTAAAGGTCACGCCCTCAGATGGCGGTGACAAAGGAAACACACAACCTCGTAAGAAAAAAACGGTAACACCGATGGAGATTTTGAAGGAATTCGATGTGGTTGTAGTAAGCGGTGGGATGTGT
>NZ_LWFT01001388.1:0-692 GCF_001635105.1 Oleiphilus sp. HI0079 | reverse complement strand
AGATCTAAACGAGTTTGAAGAGTTCAATACCGTTCGACTTTATCGATCTAAAACACGCTGAGGCATTTGTACTCAATCAAGCACAAACACCTTCTCCAAATGGCATAACGACATTGGCTTCCGCCAAAAGCGAACATGCCGCTCGTCGATAAGTAACAGCGATTGATGGCGAGATGCAGACCAACAGCGTCACTCAACTCTTTCGGGCACGAAACACTGTGATGTCATTGCTAGAAAGGTGTCTCGCTCTTTGTTCAATACTAACTTTGTTAAAGGGTTTGCCCTACGGTGAACGCAGTCCTGAGGAGATTTTATATTGCCTCATTGATGCTGTGGGCAAAAAGGCGTGACTCTGAAAGATGTCTAGCCCTCACGCCTGAGATTTTGGGGGCTGCGCCTTTTAAAAATGCATACATCCCCGTGTAGTTTTCTTCCAGATCGATGGTCCAAGTTTGATTTAGTTCAGTACTAAACCATATGGATTCAATAATAAACGATATGGCATATTCAACAGGATACGCTGTAAGTAGGCCCTTAGCCGTGAGATCTTTCGTTCAAACACAGCTTGCTCCTTTCTCCGACGATGAGGTTGAAGATGTAGGCTCGCTAATGAAACAAATGCGAGATCACCTAAATTCCAGCGAATTTGATCAAGACATCTCTCAAATACTGCAAGAGATTAAGCTCGCAGG
>NZ_LWFT01001387.1:0-1549 GCF_001635105.1 Oleiphilus sp. HI0079 | reverse complement strand
AGGCGCCAATAACGATCGCAACACGGTTTGAACTATTCATTCCCATATTATCCTGCTTGTGCCGATTGATTATCCCCGAACGGGAACAAACTAACTCTTCTTACTTTCGCAAACACCATTATTACATCGAGCCTGCCCGGTCAGCATCCATGATAAGCGATATCGGTTATCAGCAAACAAAACATACGCTCTGTCTGCAAACCAGCGAATAATTGGCCAGCGCAATAGTTGTACCCACGGTTTTTTACCCACTGCCCTCCAGGCCGCTGCCGTGACATCCAGCCCTTTCAGAACCTTGCCATTCTGCTGCGCATGCAAAATGCGCATAGCCTCATCAAAATTAACATGCCCATAATGGCTTGCGAATTCTTCGCTATGCAAATCCACCAAACGCAGCTTCTTTGTCGTGTCATAGGCTTGCAACGCGCGCATTTCTTTTGCGCAAAGCGGACAGGTACTGTCATAAAAAATGATGAGTTCACTCATATTCTGTTGTCCTTTCTCGTTCAAACGCACTCTTCGCAAACACGTAAGGTACGTTCTCATGTACAGGCAGGATCATTTTAAATAAGCCTATCAAATCTTCAGGCTTGATAGGCTGCGCTATATCACCCTATCATGCCCTTCGCGATTCACATTCGACAACCATTCGTATGTAAATAACAAAACCAATTCGAGAGGAAGTAGAACTAATGGATATTAACGGAGTACCTGCAATTGTGACGGGTGGTGCATCTGGGCTGGGTGAAGCAGCTGCGCGTATGCTCGCAGCGATGGGAGCAAAAGTCAGCATCTTTGATGTGCAAATGGAGCGGGCGCAAGAAGTCGCCAAAGACATCGGCGGCCTGGCGTTTGACTGCGACGTAACCAGTGCAGCAAGCGCCGAAGCTTGCTTTGAACAAGCGCGCGCTCAACATGGCCCCGTTGGTATCGCGGTTAACTGTGCAGGTATTGGTGTGCCGGCGAAGATTCTCGGTAAAGAAGGCCCAATGGCAATGGATTTTTTCAACAAAGTCATTGCTGTCAACTTAAGCGGCTCATTCAATATTATGCGCCTTGCTGCTCATGAGATGCAGGAGCGTGAAGCAAATGGTGATGGAGAGCGCGGCGTGATCATCTCCACAGCGTCTGTCGCGGCCTACGAGGGCCAAATCGGTCAAGCCGCTTATTCTGCATCCAAAGGTGGTATCGTCTCTATGACCTTACCTGCAGCGCGCGAGCTAGCTCGCTACGGTATTCGCGTGCTTGCCATTGCGCCTGGACTGTTTATGACGCCAATGTTAGCGGCGCTTCCGGAGGCCGCTCAAGAAAGTTTGGCAGCAACACTTCCCTTTCCACAGCGCTTGGGTGATCCGAAAGAATACGCTCGCATTGTAAAGGAAATGGTCGAGAACCCCTTACTAAATGGCGAAGTGATTCGAATAGACTGTGCACTGCGCATGGCGCCAAAATAGAGAGAGCAGAATTGAGCATCATCATCGACCGGCTGCTTCGCCGGTCAGATCCACTAAGCGAAAATATCAATTCGATGACCGACTGGTTTGAACGT
>NZ_LWFT01001386.1:0-939 GCF_001635105.1 Oleiphilus sp. HI0079 | reverse complement strand
GAAGCAATACAACAGGCCCATGACATGTCCCGCCAAACTGCGGAAGATGTTGCAGAACAAGCGATAGACTCCTTCCTCCGTCGACAAAAACGAGAAAGCACCAAGTTCTATGGCTACGCCATGGCGATCAGTATCGGTGTATTCGCAGCAGGCATTGCGGCAATAAGTGGTTTGTTCTAGTAGCTGAGTATTAGCTAGTCTTGCGCGAGTCGATTTTTGAGCCGCGCAAGATCTTCCTTCGTATCGATATCATCCAATTCCTCACCAAGACTCATAGCATGATGTGGCCTCGACGCAATAAAGCGCTTTGCTCCGTCCGTCGTCTGATCTACCGTTCTCAGATGCTCATACCACACATCAAACCGCCGCAACTCGTTGCTTGGAAAGTAAGCGGGCGTTCCGACGCTGCCATCATAAGCGGCGCATGAAATCTCATCTAAAGCTCCCCCTTTTAAGACAAGTCGCAACAAAGAGCTCGCTTGCAACAAAGGCTGATCAATCAAACAAACCACCACGCCGTTCAGCACAAGTCCCGCATTCAACGCATCATGTTGCGCAGCATCAAAACCCACTTTAAGCGATTCTGCCATGCCCCTCTGCCAATGTTCAGCATAGGTAACACGCGACCAATCCTCCATCAAAACATGCGGTAGCAGCTGATCATAGTGTGCCCCCAGCACAAGAACCTTACGCAAAGTAGGAGCGGAGGCTGACATCAATTCGCCGAGCTCCCGGTTTCTCTGCACTGCGTGATCGAGCAATGTTTTATCGCCAAGCAGGGCAAGTTGCTTCGGAGAACCAAATCGTCGAGCCTCACCAGCGGCAAGGACAATAACTGAAACCAAGTTTGAACCCACAATTGTTTACTTTTTGTTCTATTTTAATTGGTTTACCACTAGGTCTCTCGCCTAGGAGCATGTAAAATGCGCGACTCTTAAA
>NZ_LWFT01001385.1:0-931 GCF_001635105.1 Oleiphilus sp. HI0079 | reverse complement strand
ATGCTGCTAATGTCTGCTGAAAAGGCGGAAGAACTAGGTCTTAAGCCGCGCGCACGGATTGTGTCTATGGCCGCTGCAGGTTGTGATGCTGCAATCATGGGTTATGGTCCAGTTCCAGCGACCAAAAAAGCCCTAAAGAAAGCGGGCCTTACTGTTGAAGACATCGACATCTGGGAGCTTAACGAAGCGTTTGCTGGCCAGTCTCTTCCTGTCATCAAAGATCTTAAGTTGATGAACGTGATGGACGAGAAAGTGAACTTGAATGGCGGTGCGATTGCATTGGGTCACCCAATGGGATGTTCTGGTGTTCGTATTTCTGGCACCTTACTTAATATCATGGAAGACAAAGACGCTAAATACGGCGTGTCGACCATGTGTATCGGTATGGGTCAGGGCGTTACGACAGTTTGGGAACGTCTATAAGCGTAAGAGCACTATGTCGCTGATGACAACTCGGTTAGCATTCGCTTTTACCTTGTTAAAATCAGCGCCGGAGTTGTTAAGCGTTAGAAGTTAAAAAAAGCACGGCTTGTCCGTGCTTTTTTGTGTCCGTATCTTGCAATAAATTTGTTAGGAACTGCTTTGAATTCAACTTCGATTATGGTGATTAACTTAGAAAAAACTTTGCAAGTGCTTGACCACTCAGCTACAAATCAATATATATGTTGCGCTAATTCAGCTTTAAGCTCGTATACATCATTGCGTAAGTAATCTCTAAACGAGCAATTTACCCTATTATAATTTTGGAGTTATATGGCTAAGTCACTAGTCATCGTGGAATCGCCTGCTAAGGCAAAAACGATCAACAAGTACCTCGGGTCAGACTACATCGTTAAATCAAGTGTTGGTCATATTCGCGACTTGCCAACCTCTGGTGGCGCCGCTACATCTACTCCGGCAGAGAGAGCGAAACAGGCTGCCTTGACTCGTA
>NZ_LWFT01001384.1:0-894 GCF_001635105.1 Oleiphilus sp. HI0079 | reverse complement strand
CGCCCATCAATGGGTGCCTTGATTTTGGTGTAACTAAGAATGGTTTTTGCGCCAGCGACAGCCGCCTCTAATGCTGCGACATCCGCGGTTGCCTTCGTTAACTCTGTACCTCGATTATCAAGCTCTTCTTGAGACAAAGAGTTCTTCTGACGCAAGCTCTGGGCTCGATCAAGTATTCTTTTCGCCAGCTCAACCTGAGCGCGTGCACTTTCCAACTCAGCCCTTAACTCGTTATAACGCGCACTCTGGGTGCTAGAGTGCATTTCAAATAACACATCCCCTTGTTTTACCAACGCGCCTTCTTCAAACGTGACATGCTTTATTTGCCCAGAAATTTGAGGATTTAGAACAACCATCTGGTCCGCCTCAAGCCGTCCGGTGTATACCTTGGTGGCGGCCATTTCCATTGCTGAAACAGTTGCCACGCTTACCGGAACGGCTTGCGGCGCTTGCGCCGGTTGCTGTGGCGCGTCACCGTCTTCTTGCGACGAGCACCCTGCGAGCAAAACGAAGACAGAAGCCAGAACTGCAGATAGGCGCATAGAGCTTGCGAACATGGATATTCCTTAAAAGAGTGTACAGAGTAAAAATTAACCGCGCGATAGTACCAAACAACCGTTAGAATCTCTAAAACTAAGCGATCAAAAGACTGTTGCATGAACAAAACGAACCAAGATAGTCCACAAGACCCGACGTTGATAGAGCGCTCGAGACAGGAAGACGAAAAGCTAGAAATTTTATTTCAGGACGCGCATCTCATTGCGGTTCACAAACCTGCAGGAATGCTGGTACACAAATCTCCAATCGACAAACAAGAAAAGCGTTATGCAATGCGCATTCTTCGCAACCAAATTGGTCAATGGGTTTACCCGGTTCATCGGCTCGACAAGCCAA
>NZ_LWFT01001383.1:0-28120 GCF_001635105.1 Oleiphilus sp. HI0079 | reverse complement strand
TGCTTCGTCCGTCCCGCTATAACGGGATATCAGATTCAAGGAGGCTATTGGCACGTAGAGCTTTGATCCGCCAGCGTACTCGAGCGTTAAAAACTCATCGGTCATACCGTCGACACTGATGGTTTCGAGGCCGCGGTAACGACCTACGCCATGATCAATGTGGACGACAGGTGCGCCGATGCGTAACTCGGTGAGGCTTTTAATGAAGTTGTCGTGATTGTCGCTAGTAGAAGATCTGCGACGGTTTTGACGGACAATCTGGCCAAATAGTTCCGTTTCTGTAACGACTGCTAACTTTGACTCAGTGGCGATAAATCCATGCTCAAGCGCGCCGACCGTTAAGGTGAGAGTACCTCGATCATCCGCTAAGGGCCAAGACGTCGCCTGTTGAAACGATAAATTATGATCTTTGAATAAATCTTGAATAGATTCGCGACGGCCTGCGCTTTCGGATACAACCACAATCTGTCCATCGAAGCTTTGAACAAACTCTTGAATACGAAATGCGGGAATATCCAAGCGATCATCAATGGCGAGATCGGGCAAGGTGGATAACGACGCATGATGCGCATGGGTAGAGCGCTGCCCATCGTAATCTAACTCCATGCGGGCATACTCGTTGACGCTTGAAAAGCATTCTTCTGACCCTAGAAACAGCGTATGGGGAGCAAGAATCGGCCTTTGTATATCGTAACGGTGATCTTCGTAGCGTTCGTTGATTTCCTTCCATACATGCTCAAGGGAGTCGTTTAACGTAGCGTCATGGATGATTTGCGTATTCGATGGCACGTAGTCAAAAAGTGACGCCATATGCTCAAAAAACAAGGGTGAGTAATACTCAATACCGTGCGGTTTGATACCGTCTTTAATATCTCTAAGAATTGGAGAGCTAAAACTGCGTTCGTCAAATGTGTCTAGCCACCGATTGCGAAACGCCAACCTCGATGCCTTATCCCAGGGAAACTCGAAGCCAGGAAGCATTGTGATCTCTTCGTGCTTTTGTTTTGACCTTTGCGTTTCCGGGTCAAAGCTACGTAGGCTGTCGACTTCATCATCAAACAGCTCGATGCGAATTGGCTCGGATGAGCCCATTGGAAAGACATCAAAAATCGATCCGCGCACGGCATATTCACCATGCTGGAAAACGGTATCGACTAGGCGGTATCCAACTTGTTCCAGTGCACGACGATAACTATTTGCATCGAATCGCTCACCTATTTTGATTGCAAGAGTATTCGCCGTAATAAATTCTGTGGGCGGAAGCCGCTGTACGAGCGTTGATACCGGAACAACAAGACAGCCGCTATTCATATTCTTGAGTGCCGACAAGGTCTTTAAACGTTCTGATACGATATCTTCATGCGGCGAAAAACTGTCATAAGGAAGCGTCTCCCAATCAGGAAGCAGGAATACCGACTCGCCTTGTTTTTCCCCCATAAAAAACCGAAGTGACTTTACGAGTGCGTTTGCCTGCTGCGTATCTTTGGCAATCACTAAGCTAAAGTGGGTATTGTTGGCTTCCAATACTTGGCTTAGAAAGAAGGGGAGGCCCTCCTTTATGCAAGAAACACGCATTGCTTTGCCGCTGTTGTTAGAAAATATGTCTTTCGGGATAGAGAGCGCTGTCATGGAAGCTTCAGATACTTAAGGTTAGTGGGCTAAAACGAAGTGTTGCATTAAACAGTGCGTAACACTTCGCCCAAAAAACGGTAACGATGTACCAAATAAAGGCAGGCTATCGAGCGTATTCGCGCTTCAAGTAGTCTACGATGTCGGCCGATTCAAATAGGGCGGCTCCGGTGTTCGGATCCTCGAGATAGGGCACCTGTACGTTACCATGTTGCTTGTGGAATGCCTCTCGTTTTGAGTTCTTGATTGGCTCGTATGGTCCTATGTTCAAACGTAGCTTGGCTGGTCCCATATCGGCGCGCTGCTGCTTACCAAGGTTGATCAACAAGTATGGAAGTTCGAGCTCGCATAACAACTCGCGAACAATTCGAGAAAACGGACTAGATTCAAAACTATATAACACCAGCGGTTGAGCGGCAGGCGAAGATGCACGCGCCTTTGATCCCGCGTTTAAGCGAAGCAAAGAGCTCATGCGTGAAGTCCTCAGCTTTTTCGCCGAAACGCGCATACTCTGAGGTACTTCGCATTGCTTATAGGTCTTGTAGAGGTGAGAGATAATCGCTTCCGCTCCGACTAATCGATCGTCGGAATTGGAATCAAAAAGTGCTGGAAGTTGATCTGATCCAGCATCTTTTTGAAGCTGGCGAATATTACGACCGCCGATAGGGCACGGCATGATCATTACGTCTAGATTTAACCCCGTCAACGCTTCCCTGACCAGTCTGCACTCAGGGTCGCCCTCTCGGTCAAACAGATATAAGGTGCCTGCAGGCTGAAGCTGTGCATGCGTACTGGATGTTCCCCGCCAGCCACGAACAGAGGAGGCGAGTGTTGAGTTCAGGATATTAACGAAATGACGCATAAGTCTAGTAGATCCAAGGAAAGTTAGAACAAAGCAATGAAGGCATTATACGTTTGCAAACGGCAATGAAAAGTGTGCAGAGCAACAATCACTTATTCGTCACCGTAATGCTCTACAGAAGCAAATAATTGCTGTGCTAAAGTGGCGATGTCGACTCGAGGCCCGTCCACCTCATATCGACGTTCGATTTCAACGCTTACCAATATGTTCGAAATATGACGGTGAGGGCAAATCAACCCGACTGTATCAACAAGCGCAGGCCCGGCGTTGTTGCGGCCGCGCCAATCCTCGCTATGAGAAGAATAGGCGACACACAAATCGCCATACTCATGGGCTTCCCATTCTTGATGGTCATGCAAGATGACGCCGTCAGGGATAATTTCTTTTCGTTTCGCTTTCAATAATGCCTCTAAGTGGGCTTGAGAACTTCGAAACATGCCCTGTCTAGGGCCGCGGTTAACGCCAGCTGTAATAACATAGCTGTCGTCGAAATTTAGTTGGCTCAACCGAATGCGACTGCCGGTGCCATAATCGACAGCAAACCAGGACTTACTCGTGGGAACTACTAGAGAAATGGCTGGCCCATCAACACGCTGGCCCGGCTGGATATTCGTTCGGTCAAATTTCGTCGCGCACGCCGAAAGACCTAGGACAATAAGTGGCAATAGAGCGCTTAGAAAGAACTTGCGTAACATCGTTATTATTATGCTGTTAAGAGAGTTCTTATGCTGCCACACTGCAGCGCGCTTTTCGAGTGAAAGCACGCTAGCAGTGTCTTGTGCACTATTTGAGTTCAGGGTTGTCGGAATAGGGTGGTTGACCACTCACGCTCTCAGGTAGATCAATGACTTTAGGTCGACGACGTTTGCGCGTCTTAGCGGGTACCATGCCGCGCATAACCTCCATGCGTCCAAAACAGAGCAGCTTATCTTCCGGCTCTAGTAGCCTGTCTTTTCTGGGGTTAGGGATCACTTTTGCTCCCCTGTAAAGGGTGAGAACGTTCACGTCCTGTTCTTGAAGCTGTGTTTCGAGTATGGTTTTGCCAACAAAATTTGAGCCTTCGGGAATGTAAATTTCACCAACGCCGTAGCCACGACTAACGGTCAACCGTTGACGCACGTCGATTTCCGGGAAATCAACTTGTGCCGCGATGTAGTCGATGATCGCGCCGGCGACATCAAGGCCGGTGCACGTTTCGATACCTTCAAGCCCAGGCGAAGAATTTACCTCCATGATCTGAGGGCCACTCGCGCTTTCGAGCATATCGACGCCGGCCACTGTCAGCCCCATTATCTGCGTCGCGCGAACCGCGGTGTCGATATAATCTTGTGAGAGCTCAACGGCCTCGGCAATTCCCCCACGGTGAACATTGCTCCGAAACTCTTGCCCCTGAGCGACTCGTCGCATCGCGGCAACAACACGATCACCCACCACGATCGCACGAATGTCTTTGCCCTTACTTTCGGCAACAAATTTTTGAATGAGAACATTTTGTTTTTGGCTTTGAAGTAACTCAATAATCGACTCGGCCATATTCACAGTCTCAGCCAAAAGTACACCGATACCTTGAGTACCTTCGATAAGCTTGATAATGACTGGCGCTCCGCCCACGCGTTCTATTGCCGGAAGAACATCTTTTTTATCGCGTACAAATGTGGTCTTAGGTATGCCGATATGATGCCGGCTCAACAGCTGCAAACTTCGAAGCTTATCGCGTGAGTTCGCAATACCATGTGCCGTGTTAGCACAGAATACATCCATCTCTTGGAACTGTCTGACTACCGCTGTTCCAAAATACGTAATGGAGGCACCTATTCTCGGGAGGACAGCGTCGTAGGTGCTTAGCTGTTTTTGACGAAAATAAAGATCAGGATTACCACGATCCAAGTCAATCGCAAACTTCAGGGTATTCAGAACCTTTACGTTATGTCCTCTCTGTGTTGCTGCTTCGCGCAGACGCTGTGTACTGTAAGACTTTGGTCCACAGGAGAGAATAGCAAGCTTCATAGCAGGTTACCTTTGGTGATTATTTGGTACGTCTAAGCGCAAGTAAGGAAGGCGTTGAACGAGTTGATAACATTGCTCCGGTATAGGGACAGTTGCAACTAAAAATCGCACCAACATAGATAAAGTTAGTGGGCAGTGGGTGCCCTGAAAAACGCGCACATCGAAATAATCTCTTTATTAATAAAAGCATTTCTATGCCAAGTTTTAAAGCTGATATAACATCATGAGGTTGACTCGAATCTGCAGCTGAACATAGCAGAAATACTCCAGCAAGAGCGAGCAATGAAAGCCAGTTACGAGCAAACACGTTCTTTGCAATTAGGAGTTTTATAATGGATAGCCTTATTATTGGCGGTCAAGAAATAGAAAAGGGAAAGAGCTACAAGCTTGAGCTCCCCTTAGTGAGTTTGTACACCTCAAGCGAGGCGAAAATACCCGTATTTGTTCGCCGCGGGAGAATGGACGGTCCAACGCTTTTTATCAGTGCGGCGATTCATGGCGATGAGCTAAACGGCGTTGAAATCATCAGTCGCATTATTAATCACACCAATATCAAGAGTATCCGCGGCACGTTGATTTGCGTTCCTTTCGTGAACCCTTACGGTGTGGTCAATCAGACGCGTTACCTTCCCGATCGACGAGATCTAAATAGATCTTTTCCCGGTTCAAAAAGGGGCTCACTGGCTGCACGAGTAGCGCATACATTTTTGAATGAGATCGTTAGTAAGTGCGACTATGGGATCGATCTTCATACTGGTGCAATTCATAGAAGCAATCTTCCGCAGATTCGCGCCAACATAAATGATGAAGTAACGCTGCAAATGGCAAAGGCGTTTAACGTGCCTGTTATCTTGAACTCCGACTTGCGAGACGGCTCTCTGAGAGAGGCGGCGGTGGATCATGGCGTTAAAATACTTTTATACGAAGCAGGAGAAGCCCTTCGATTTGACGAGGTGTCGATAAAAGCCGGTGTACGCGGAATTATGAACGTACTGCGAAGTCTCCAAATGCTACCAAACAAAAAGGCACAAACTAAACAAAGTGTGCCTTATATAGCTCAAACGAGTAGCTGGCTTCGCGCTCCCGAGAGTGGCTTCGTCGTTCATCATAAGCGCTTAGGTGATCAGGTAAACGAAGGCGATATTCTTGCATCCATTAAAGATCCTTTTGGCGTTATTGAGGGCAACATTTTAGCGTCAGAGACTGGGGTGATTATCGGTAAGCAAAATATACCGCTCGTTCATGAGGGAGAGGCCGTTTATCACGTAGCCTACTTTAAGAAAACGGAAAAGGTCGTTGCAAGTGTCGAGGCGATGGAGATGGTTTTCAATAATTAGCGGCGTTTGGCTTGCGTTATCAAACGCTGTGATGCCGCGTACGCAAATACCTCGCAAATACTAAAGGTACTTAAGTACTTAACTATTCTAAGCTTCGTCGGGCTCCTCTGAGAGCCTAAGGCCACGCTTTAGGTATGTCGATAGATCGATGTTAAAGGCGCCGTTAGGGTAAAGATCTTTGATTAAGACAGGTCTTCCGTCGGCGTCTTTAGGATCTGCGGCAAGATCAATGATGCGCTCTCGACACGCCTGACCTTTGGCATCCCGAACGACAAGTACTTTGGGCTTTAAACGGTTAACATTGTTCGAGCGCACTATAATACCGACTTCTCCGGTGGTCAGCTCAGCAATATGGCCGTTGGGGTAGATGCCAATCATCGCAATGAAGCGCTCAGCAAGCGCCTCATCAAAACATGTCCCCTTACCATCGTAGATAATACGCAGTGCTTCAATCGAAGAGCGGGCCTTTTTGTAAACGCGTTTCGATGTGATGGCATCGTATGCATCGACTATCGACACAATGCTCGAAAACTGTGTAATTTGATGACTTGAAAGACGTCTTGGATATCCTAGTCCATCGGGCCGTTCATGGTGCGCATGCGCGGCATCGATCGCGGAGGCAGGCACGCCTTTTTGACTGATGAGAATGTTTTTCCCATGCACTGTATGGGATTTCATGATCTCGAACTCTTCGTCGGTAAACCGTCCGGGTTTGTTAAGTATGCTGTCCGGTATTTTTGCCTTGCCGACGTCATGTAAAAAACCACAAACGCCCAACTCTTCTAATTCATATTCCGCAAGCCCTATTAAACGACCAAGAGAGACGGATAATACACAAACACGCAAACAATGCTCTGCAGTATACTCATCCGCATTCTTAATGAGCGATAACCAACGCATTGCCTCAGGATTTCTTAAAATGCTGTCAACCACGTCTTGAACCGTCTCGGTCACATCTTTCATATCGAAAGTCTTACCGAGCCTTACAGAAAGCATGATGTTGTTGATCATGTGCTTTGAGTCTTTGTAAGCAACTGCAGCCCGCTCTAACTCTCGATGTGCTGGTAGCTTATTAACGTAGGTGATTTTTTCTTTTTGTACTTTATGTACTCGTGTTTTGCCTTTCGGCAACTCAACCGTTTTTAGCTCAGTGACAAACTCTTTCTTTGCTTGAATAAAGACCGTTTTGCAGACACTTTGAATCTCTTGAATGTCTTGTTGGTCGTAGACATAAAAGCCTTGGTAGATAAACGGCGAATCCTCCCAAGGACAATCCAATTTTGCGATGTACATGCCCGGTGTGAGCTGAGTTACCGGAATTTCGACCAAAACTTTTGTCATTTCGCGTTATCACTTGTCCATTGTTAGTTGGTTAGGGGGCGAGACCGCCAAGCACCGTATCTACTTTTAACGGGTTAATATTTTAATAGCTACGATTGATAAGAAGCGCTAAACAAACGAATACGACACACGGTATCAAGAATCTCTGGGTTAACGCTAGAGCGCTACGTTTGATTATACAATCTAACGGCGGGTGTATGAGTATCGCCAATTAATCGTATGGGGCTTGATACGTGTTCGGAAGTGTAGGTAACGAAGCGCAGGTAGCGATGCGCTTGAGCGTAAAAAGCAAGCGCATAGACCACGCTTTCACTCTGAGAATAGATCTGAGGTGATGGTCTAAATTACAATTTAAATTGAGATGTCGCATCATTCAGAGACTTCGAAGTAGATAATAAGTCGTCCGCGACCGCAGCCACTTTTTTGAACGCAGAATCCGTTGTTTCGGCCGAGTCATACATACTGTTGATTATTTCGCTCACGCTATTTACCACAATGCTTTGCTCTTCGGTCGCTGATGCAATCGTTAGACTCATGCCGTTCACGTCTTCGATCTTTGACTTAATTTGGTTGAGCGCATCACCGGTTTCTACCGCTTGTTGCTCTGTTGCAAGCGACTGTTCTTTTGCAGAGTTCATGGCTAGAACAGTATCGGATGCACTATAAAAGCCACCGCCAACTGAAGCGAAGCCATTAATATTTATATCGGCGAGCGCAGGAACAGAGGTGCACGCTACTGCCACTGCTAACGCTGTATGTTTGAATTTTAATGTCATCTATGCCTCCTCAAGGCTTATTGAATTAAGCCATATTATTAGTGCGTATACTTATAGGCGATAAAACAGATGCTGCAAGAAACGTATCGGCTGTTTTGCAAAATAGAGTTGGGATGACGTGCATAGCCAAGGGCAGTTCGAATAAGTCGCATCAAAGAAGTCGCATCGAACAAAGCGTGCTTAACGAACATCAATGCAATACATATTATCTTATCGGTAAGAGCGCTGAATTCTGAGGCATCAATCTGGATCGACCAAAACAGGGGAGGTTTTGTGCTGCTCTTTGTCTCTCGTTTTCTGCGGGCAACTGGCGATCTTGCCCGGACTTTATCTTTTGTCCAAGATACGGTTATCGCGCTTTAACGGTCTAAGGCTTAGAATCGTACCTAGCACAATCGAGTTACGAGCTGTGGTAGTTGCTAATATGAGTTAGCGTGCGCGAGAATCCTTTGTCGTTCATGTTCGAAAACCCGCGTCTCGAGTTGAAAGTAAGGCAGCGAATGTCCGTACTATCAACATTCGGCGGTAAGACGAAAGAGCGTATGTATGCTTAGAGCCTTGATAAGTCATTGCCGGTTGCCTGGCTTTTAATGCGGTTTATAATCGTTAAGAGGCTCAACATAATCGACGGATATAGGTGCGTGTCTTTGGCGAGGTGAGATTGAACAGTAACATGTGATCGCAACCATACAGCGCAACTTATCTTCAGGGTTTTTCTTGGAGCTTATCTTCTGGGCTTAGCTTGTGGGCTTAGCTTACGGGCTTAGCATCAAGAAGTTTCGAACAGGCACTCCGGTCTGTATGTGTGCTAACCGCGAGTATCGAGATATTTGGCTAGCGAACGCACAAGTTGGAAGTAAGAGCTGACAATGTATGGGTTTTATTTCTTGGAAAAGTGCTTACCCACGACTTTTCAACGCAACGACTTTTAATATCAATGACGCTTCAACGAAAGCGCTCATGCACACGGCCTTGACGTATCGTTTGAGCTTATCGAGTAAGATTATGTTTCTTCAAATAAAGTTTTCAGCTTATCTCATTGCCTTCTTCGTGCTGACTAGTTCGACGCTAAGCCAAGCGTCAGAAGATGCGGGTTGGTCTGAGTTTTCGCACACAGCCATGACGACCCGTATCGAGCTCGTGTTTTGGTTCGAGGATCCATCTAAGGCGAAGCCGATTGCCGATCGAGTGTTTGCTAGCTTTGATGAGATCGATCGAACCATGAACCGATATAACGAAGACTCTGAGCTGTCTTTCGTGAACACGAATGCCGCAATTGCGCCGGTCCGTGTTTCTGATGGCCTGTTTGCTGTGTTATTCGAAGCACAAAAGGTAAGCCAGTTGACTGATGGAGCATTTGATATCAGCTTCGCATCGGTTGGCTACCTTTATGACTTCCGCAGAAACGTACAACCGACCGAAGCGATGTTAAGCGCATCAATCGACAGTGTGGACTATCGAAAGATTACACTCGATGAACTATCAAAAACCGTGTCTTTACAAAGCAAGACGATGCGGTTGGACTTGGGAGGTATTGCGAAAGGTTATTCGGTCGATCGCGCTGTTGAAATATTGAAGCAGGCTGGCGTTAAAAACGCCAGAGTCAGCGCTGGCGGTGATATGCGACTGCTTGGAGACAAACGGGGCAAGCCTTGGGTGGTGGGAATACGCGACCCACGTGTAAAAAGCGACAATGCAGTGGTATTACCGTTAGAAAACGTTGCGATTTCAACGTCTGGTGATTACGAGCGTTTTTTCGTAAACGAAGAGGGGACGCGAGTACATCATATTCTTTCGCCAAAAACCGGCAAGCCTGCAAAGGGCATTCAAAGCGTGACTATTCTCGGTGAACACGCAACGCAAACAGACGCGCTTTCGACGGCTGTGTTTATTCTTGGCTTAGACAAAGGCCTTGCATTGATTAATAGCATGCCTGGTATCGATGTTATTATTTTGGATGAGCATCGGAGAATGCATTACTCAAGCGATTTGACCTCACCTTCAAAGTAACGCACACCAACCTATACAATGACCCCGCCGGATATGGAACTTAACTGGCTAAATCCAATAAGGCTGTCTTGCAGAGTGCTGTTCCCAAGCCCGTGCCCTGCAAACGTGGTTCCAAAGCTCCCTTGTTCGCCATGCAACGCCATATAGTTCAACAGCACTGTCTGAACAAGCAAGTTAACATTGTTCGCTGCAGGTGTTGCGGCTGTTTCAACTGAAGCATCTGAACGCATATAACCAATTTGATTTCGGATTGCTACCGGGCGAGAGCCTGGATTGTATACCAAGTAAAACGACGCAGCTGTAGATTGGTTGTCTCCCGTCCACTCGCCTTTGCCTGCGCCATCAACGCTATTATCGATGCGTCCATTACTTGCCACAGACCCATCAGAGCAAACGTAAATCATCAGCGGTACACCAATGCGCGCCGCATACTCAAGACAAGCCCCCATACAACGCCCAGCGCGTAAATCACGTCGCTCACCCGTACCTCGCTCACCGGTGTGATAGTCGAAACCACCCATGGTGACCGTTCCGGCTCCCGCAAAACCATTCACGACAAGCTTCATTACCGATGCTGTTTTACGGAATTCACTATCACTGTTAAATTCAGCTGTTGAGAAGATTCCCCCTGGGCCGACAATATCAGTATCTGCAGCCGGATCTAGGGTGCTAGGGTTGCCAAAACGATCCGCAATATCAGCGCTTTTTACATATCCGCAACGCACCAAATCCTTCACTACGTCATTCGCCGTAATGTCGCTGTAAGCGTTAACCTGATTCATCTTCTGATCACTAATGCGTTGTATCGACTCCATTACCGCAACAGCATCGCTTTGATCCAATAGACCTACAAGGTCACCCACATCAACCAACCCGCTGACATCGCTTGGTCGGTCAACTTTGGTTGGTCGAACTGAGCTATCCATAAGATCCATTGGCGACATTGAATTACCGCCCGAATCAGAGTTTCGGGAGCCGATCAGGCTCAGCAGTGAGCCATCAGCGCCTGCTTTGTAGATTCCATACATTGGGTTGTGTGGATTATTCCCGGTGTCATTCTCAGAGCGGGCCGGAATCACCGCACCATTGATATTCGCTTGGGTGCCTGCCGACGCTTTCTCTTGGATACCCCTTAAAAAAGCGCTGTCAGAATGGAAAGCAATTCCCAAATCTTCGTTAACGTGAGTGCCCGACGCCGTATTCATATTTGGCGCGCCAGGAATCATATCGGCAGGCAAACCGAGCTTGCTATATCCTGCGGTCGATAGGAAATCTTGCTGGCCTCCTTGTCGTCCGACCAATACGTTTGATCCAGCAATATTGGCGCCCCCTGCTAGATCAAAACAAATAAAGGGGATCTTTCCGGCCCCCTGCGTTGCAATGCCACATGACGCTTTGAGTGCTTCTAAGTCTGACGACAACGCACCATATGCCTTGTTAGGGTTAGCAAACAAGCTCAATGCGGATGTGCCAACCACGGCAGCGCCTCCGGCCATAAAACCCTGAGATATAAACTCTCTGCGTGTGCGAGGCCTGCTGTGATCGCTATGAAACAAAGGGCTGTCTAGGTCTTGCGCTTTTTTTCGTGCAGTCTTAATTAACATGTTTTTCTCCTAATCACGTGATGGTCGCTATTGCACGAGTATGACGGCACTACCGAGAACGGCTGCACAGCTTGCTTTGACTATAGTTTCTGTTCGATCGCTTGCGCATGAACCGCCACAAGACGTCAGAATATCCACCAGATCATTGAGCTCATCTTCAATGTCCGTGTCAGATGGTTGGGAGGTTAGTGTTTCACCCACCATGTTGCTGAGTAGGGGATCGAAAATATAGCTACGCTTGGTGGGGGTATCGAACGCCACGTTAGCCGCAGCACTAAAGTCAAAACTGGGGAAGTAGCTACTGCGCAGGCTGGTACTTTCGACCAAGGCGTCACAATACTGAATCGCAAGCTGCGTGATTGCCATCTGATGTGCTGATACAAAACCGTCGATGCTTTCAGTGGTAGGCATTTGTTGACGCACAGTCGTGAATGTTGCCTCTACGTTTGAGGTTGTAAGCGGTACCGTTGTAACCGCCGACATCGTTGCATTTATCTCATCAAAGGTTTTTAGGCCAATGTCAGGAGACGTAGGCAGGTCTGAAGGCGTGGCAGGGCTAGGGACAGCCGGTTGAGAAAACGCATTTGCATTCCCGTTAATATCTTCAAAGCTCAAAAAGAACTCGTCGCTCTCCGGGCCCAACTCTAAGGGAATGATGGTACCGATGGTCGATAATGTCTGACGGCCATTTATGTAGTCGGCATCGTTTAAATAGACGCTCAATCTCTCAAACGCCTGCCCAACAGGCGCCTCTTTCGCGTTAATACCAATACGCATGCCATCTATATTGATGTTTGGCAGCGAGACCTCAGGGTCTAAGCTAGTAAAGAACGGTTCGACGAATAAATAACTGTATTCGTCGAACTGGCTTACCTCAAAAACGATGAACGCGTCGTCTACGCCGATCAAATGAGAAATGCTAAAAAGTAAGAAGAATTTCTCACCAACACCAACTTCATAGTTCTGTTGAATCTGCTCTGCTGTAAGCGCTCTGTTGTGCACTGCAACCATGCGGAGAGAGCCCTGCCACAATGAGTTTCCGTCCGTTTCATTCCCAAGAACAAACGCAAAGCTGTCATCCCAGTCGCTCAATTGCCCGGCATCCTCAGGGTCAAGATCTTGTGTATATTCTCCGTTCACGTAGATTTTGCGTCCCTCTCCGGGATTGAAAGTCACGACAACATGCTGCTGGGTTGCTTGTAGACGTTCATCTTCATCAGCCGTCGAAAAGGCTTCGTTTTGGTTTGTTGTGCTGCTGCGCTGCAAAACGTCGTAGTTGTATAGGGTCTGCCCAAGCGCAACATTACGTGAAGTTTCGGAGCCCGAGTAACTTACAATCCGCGCGTTTTCTTGCGTGACATTATTTGGAATAACCCAGGCTTCTATGCTGTATTCATTGGTCGCGGTAATCAGGCTATGCAGTTTGCGACTCGAGGTGGTAGTGGCTTGTGCTTTGCCATTAGGCACGTTGATGTTGGTGTCTTCATCGGTATACGCTGAACCAAAACGCAGACCCCAGCCGCCTACCCATTCGACATTGCCGCTGAGAGTCAAATTCAAAGCGGGTTCGATTCCGCTTGTGTCGTAAGCAACGGCACCTTCACCAGTTTTGAATTCAAACTGCGCGATCACGTTATCTTCTATGCGGCCTCCAGTATTTGCGGCTATTCCATCCTCGATGAGTGCAAGCGCCTTACTGGTTTGTAGATTTGAGTCAATATCGTTTCTTGGTACACTGCTCGCAAAATTGTCGATAGCCGTTTCCATCTCGTTGGATGATGTTGTGCAATCACCATTCCAGCAGTTGTGAAATTCGGTTCTTAAGCGTTGAACTAGCCTTGATGCGGAGGGCGTTTCCAGATTGATTCGCGATTGCGCAGCAGCATAGGAGACGTCAATATCGCTACTGCCAATAAAGGGAGTTTGCTGTCCTTCAACATGGCAATTACTGCAGTAGGTTTCGAGCAACGCATGAACACCAGTAAAGCCAGAGCTATCAGCTGGGAATGTCTTTGTTTGCCCTGGGTCTTTTATTTGTGGAGCGCGCAGCACGATCTCAGTTTGCGCGCTGGCAGAACCCCCAGCCCAGTTTTCTATGTAGCTTGTAAGCGTATCAGCGCAGGCGCTATCGCTTGCGAGCCAGCAGTTGTGTCCGCCACCTACTTTTGTGACCATTAATGAGGTCGCCGCGTCGGCAAGGTTTACGATAGTATTTGCCGCGCCATAAGCGAGATTAATGTCATCGTCTCTCACGAAGGTCGGAGATTGCCCGCCGGCGCCATGACACGCTCCGCATCGATTACTGCTTACCAAGTTATCCCAGACATTGAGCTTAAAATTTTGCACGTCAGTCGTCGACGGTGCAGGACCGTCATAATTGGCGCTTTGTACGGTAAAGGTATTCGGGTTTTCAAGAGTAGATTCGCCCGAACCGCAGCCTGCTAACAGTGCGAAAAACAGCGTGGCGAAAAGTGCTTTACCATTCACATGAGTGTGGCTGACAAGGCGAGATTTGTTGATTGTACTAACGCGTAGATGGGTCATAGCTTAAGGCCCCATGCAGTAGACAGCGGATTCAGCAAACACTTGCTTTAACTTGTAGCCGCTCGACTTAAATGAATTAACCATGGAATCGACTTGATTTCGATCTGCCGTGTCAGACGGTGGTCGTAAGCACACATTTTCAAATACCTTCTTCACTTGGCACTGGGCGAACGCTTCAGAGTGGGCAAGTTCTTGTCCCATTGATTTAGCACCCATGCCGGTTCCGCTAAGCCCTGCATCCCAACCGAGAATGCTGTTCTGCCCCTCGCGCCAATAGTTATCCCATTGGTCAGTCGATGTAACATAACCGTATTCGAACGTTGTTGAATTAATTCGATACTTACCTTGAACGCGCTCTCCCGTTTCCGCATCAACACTGCCCACTGCGTTGTACACCATCCGTCCAAATAGGCCGTTCGGGTCTGTCGCTGCGTCGTATTCATAATCGTAGTAAGCGAATGATTGAGACATCGGGTCCATTCCGGCATGGCAACCAATACAATTATTCAAGAAGATTTTGCTATCGCCACCAGGGCTGCGTGAAACATCTTGTCGGATTCGATCAGGAGGGCGAGTGGTGTCGTTCACTTGCTCCAAGTCATTGCACAAGTGGTGCAGCATTGTGAATCGGAACATTGCTCTGTTTGTCCCACCGCTGAAATATGCTTGTGCGGCAGCTCTCGTAGTCATTACGCCCGCGGTCGCATCGCTAGGTAGACCGTTAACGCTCGATTGAGTTGTACGAACCAGAAAGTCTTTTAAGCTCGCATCGCTTGCCTCAAGCTCTTCGTAGTGATCATTATCCGTATTAGAGTAGGGTGTCAGCCCGAGACTCGCATCACCCACATAAACAACGTTGTCGTAGAGTACTGTTCTAAAGTCTCGCTCTTCAAGTACGAGCCCGATGACGGTCGCGGTGTAGTCATTTAGAGGGACTGCATTGTCCATCGCCTCATTGGTCCAAGGCGCGGCAAAGTTTTTAAGCGTGACATTGTAGAAGCTCTTGTGCTCTAGAGCGCGTTCAGCTGCAAGGTCAGCATTTCCTGAGCCGATCTGCGTCGCCATGTAGTCCAAATCACTCGCGGAAGGTGGAACCCCTGCGATACGTTCATGGAGACGTTTTGCTTGCTCTCTATCGCCTGCGATCGTCATGACACTAATACTCATCATAACGGCTGAAGCTATAAAAGCTGGTAATGTTCTCTTTATAGGTTTGAAGATTCTCTCAGAGACCTTCATGATGCTGATCCTCATACTACCCATGATCAAGAACCAAAGCGGTCCTTATCGTGTTGTTTTAAACAGTCTAGTTACTAACTTCCGAAGCGAGTGAGCGGCACTTCACACGCTTACATAGCGTTACTGACGAGTTACCGAAGTGCTGTGGAGAGAAGATCTTTTGGGCACATACTTAAAAACATCTTTAAGCCCAAGCTCTTATAAGCGCACGATTATGTTGAAGTGGAATGCAAAAGTGAACGACTCGGATTTAACATTTATTAACCTAGCGCGAGTCAATGCTGGTGTTCGCTTGGTTGCGCTTGGCGTTTTACTTGCGCTTTTGAGTGCATGTGGTGTCGGAACGAGTTCTGGTAGCAACATCGCTTTTTGCCCACTTGTCGAGGAAGGCGCGGTTGCATTTGTTAAGCGCCCATTGCAATACGATGACAACAACCCTGAAATGTTATTGGCAGATGACCTTCGAGAACCTCAAGAATTCCGGCCCGGCGGACGGCTATTTATCAAGGGAAGTGCGCTGCCAAGTGCACAGGCAGTTGACGTAACAAGTGCAGTATTTTCCGACAGCGCATTTCTGAATGATGACGGTGCATTGCTTTATGACGTTAAAGATTTAACTGTTTCCTATGATGGTACAAAGCTCGCTTTTACGATGCGCGCGCCCGAAATCGAAGGTGCTGACGAAGAAGATCAACCAAAGTGGGATATCTTCGTGTTTGATTTTGAAACCTGCACCTTAGATCGCGTCATCCAGTCGGATGCTACCGCCGCTTCAGGGCATGATATTACACCGGCTTTTCTGGCAGACGACAGATTGGTCTTCGCATCAACGCGACAACAAACAAGCAAAGCAATTTTACTCGACGAAGGCAAGCCTCAGTTTTCTCGTATTGATGAAGAGTTAGATTTTGAGGCATTTAACCTTCATGTGATGACATTAGAGGGTGATGATATTGATCAAATTACCTACAACCAAAGCCATGACCTAAACCCCGTTGTCATGGCAAATGGTAAGGTAGTTTTTTCTCGATGGGATAATGCCGGCCAAACTCGAAACAATGGGATGAATCTGTACGAAGTGAACCCAGATGGTTCGGAACTTAACTACTTATACGGCCGGCATTCTCATGATGCAAGCGCGGTTTCAAATGCTGACTCGGGCACGGTTCAGTATGCGAGACCAATTGAATCAGATGCTGGGAATATCATTGTAGAGCTACGCGAGTTTCAATCAGAGACGCTGAGTGCGGTACCAACAGAAATCGATATTGAAGGGCACGTTGAATTCAATTTGCGCACCGACGGCACCGCTGGTGACGGCCAGACGGCACTAATCGACGGCATTGATTCGTCGGGTGAGCTGAGCATTAATGGCAATTATGGCTCGGTGTTTCCGTTATACGATAATACCGGGAGGCTGCTTGCTAGCTGGTCAGCTTGTCGGGTTAGGCGCGCATTAGCGCCTGACGCTCCTTTAGATCAACTAAATGAGAATCCCTCAGAGCCGTGCACTGATGCGAAGCTCGCCGATGACATTAATTACGAACCGGCTCCGCCACTTTACGGCTTATGGATTGTCGATGGTGACACGCAATTACCCATTGTGTTGCCTGAAGAAGGTCAAGAGTTTACAGATGCGGTTATTGTCGCATCGCGCTCTCGGCCAATGTTCATCCCCGATTTAATGCTCGATGCCGACGAACAAGTGCTTGCGGATGACGGGTTTGGCGTTCTGCATATACGAAGCGTTTACGACATTGATGGAGCTGATACCAGCACTTCCGGTATCGCGGCACTTGCAGACCCAGTTCAAACACCCCCTGCAACACGGCCTGTCCAGTTTCTTAGAGTTGAGAAGGCTGCTTCTATACCTCCGGATTATGTGCGAGACATCGATAACTCTGCATATGGTCGATCTCGGGCGCAGTTAATGCGAGAGATTTTGGGTTACGTTCCCGTTGAGCCCGATGGCTCAGTCAAAGTTGCTGTGCCAGCAAATGTGTCGTTAGCGCTCAGTTTGGTTGACTATCTAGGTCAAAGATTGGTCGGCTCTGAGCGCCACCAAAACTGGCTAAGTGTTCGACCAGGAGAAACGCGAGAGTGCAAAGGTTGCCATACTGGAGCAAGCACAGTTCCGCATGGTCGGAGCAATGTAGGACCAGACAGTATTAATGGTGGCGCATTGACGACCGGATCACCATTCCCCAATACCGAGCCGGCCTTATTTGCGGACGCGGGCGAAACCATGGCCGAAGTATATGCGCGGATAAACGGGCTTCGCTCGCTCAATCCCGACATCAGCTTCGTCGATGAGTGGACGAATCCAGCGGTCACTCCAAAGGCAGCGAGTTATGAGCTCTTGTATGGCGATTTAAACACAAATGCCCCATTAAGCTCGCCTGCATGCGCGACTGAGTGGCAGAGCGTGTGCCGCGTCGTGATCAACTATCCAGAGCACATCCAACCTCTTTGGGACTTCGACCGTCGCACGTTTGCGATGGATGGCGTTACGGTTCTTTCAGATAACACATGTACTTCGTGTCACAACAACGAGGACGCGGCTGGCGACCCAATAGTCCCCATTGAACAGCTCGACTTAAGTAACGACCCCTCTACAGATCAACCCGATCACTTCACCTCTTACCGTAACTTGTTGTTTACAACGGTCGAACAAGAGCTTGATAACGAGATTCTCCAGCCCATCCTTGTTGCCACGGGAGAGTTTGAACGTGACGAGGATGGAGAACTCATTTTGGACGTTGCCGGTGATCCGATTGAGATATTTGAGACAGTACCGGTTCAACCGACCATGCGCACAGCAGGCGCCAAGTCGAGTTCAGATTTTATGGATGTTTTTGGAGCAGGCGGTGCGCATGCCGGCTATCTTAGCGAAGCTGAACTAAGGTTAATCTCAGAGTGGCTGGATATCGGTGCACAGTATTGGAATGACCCTTTCAAAGCACCATTTAACTAGGATTGAGAGTTTGAAGGACCAAGCAATAAAGTGTTTCCTTAACGTCTTAAAGCTGACGTCTTTGGTCTTTATTTCGCAGTCAGCGTTTGCCGACTGGTGGTCATGGGATGGCGAAGAGCAAGCGCCGCAGCTGGTGCAGGTGGTTGAGCCGTTCATCGAGATGCGCACCGGTCCTGCGGACGTATACCCGGTCGTTCATACCGCTGAACAAGATGAGTGGCTTACGATCTTGCGACGCAAGACGAGCTGGATACAGGTAAAGGATGGTCGGCAACGTCAGGGTTGGGTGCATATCGAAGATATCTTACTGACCCATGACGTGAGTGGTGAAGCCGTCGACATCACAGCCCCCCGTTTTGATGACTTTAAAACGCGGCGATGGGAAGGCGGTCTTTTAATGGGGGAGTTCGACAGCTTTCCAGTTACAGCCGCTTATTTAGGCTACTGGATGACCGAAAACCTTTCTGCGGAATTGTGGGGTTCGCAAGTATTAGGGGACTTCTCTGAGGTACGAATCTTGAGTTTGAATATACTCCATCAACCTTTTCCACACTGGCGCTACTCACCGTTCTTTTCCCTTGGAGCAGGTGAGGCTTATGTGAAACCGAAAGAAACATTTATTCAGCCCGAGAACACCGAAGAGACTCAGATGAATGTCGGCCTCGGCATGCGGTTCTATGTTACCAACCGGTACTTTGTGCGCATGGAAGTAAAAGACTACAAAATTTTTACTCAAGAGAAATCTAACGAAGAAGCGAGAGAATGGAAATTAGGATTAAGCGTTTTCTTTTAAGGCTCATTAAATGCAGTTTTTTGGCGACTGCACTGTTCAACTCATTGCTTGCGCTTGCAGATGACGAGCGACCAATCATTGAGCCTGACGTCGTGCCTCAAAAAGTAGATGAAGCCCTTATCGATACTGAGAACTTTGAAGCGGGACTGTTTGTCGGAACCATCAACATCGAAGATTTTGAGACGTCTATGTTGTATGGAGTAAGGCTCGCTTATCACCTAAGTGAACTATTTTTTCTCGAAAGCAACATTGGATTTGCTGAAGGGGGAGAGACCAGTTTTGAAAAACTGTCCGGTAACACGCGTTTGTTGTCTGATGCCGAGCGCGAGTACCGCTTTTACAATCTTGGTTTTGGGTACAACCTCTTCCCAGGAGAAGCCTTTTTTAAGAGTTGGTTTTCGGACAAAACCTACGCTTTTAATTCGAATTTTTATTTACTAGCAGGTGCTGGGGCAACGGATTTCGCGGGAGATAATCGATTTACTGCGACGTTTGGTGCGGGCTACCAAGTGATACTCAATGACGCAGTAACGATGAGCTTGGTGTTCCGTGAACATCTCTATGATATCGATGTGCTCGGTGAAGAAAAGACCAGCATAAATACAGAGCTAAGTGCCGGATTGTCGGTATTCTTTTAAACCATTTTTAGTTCGATTTAGGAGCTACACATGAATCTATCGATCGAATCAGGCAAGCACACCTTTCGTAATTGCCAGCCAAAAAATACGCACGTCTTGCGCAAGGTTAATAGCGCGCATGCGTTCGTTTTTTCAATGGTTCTCGTACTTAGTTTTGCGTTCCCGAACAAAGCGAATACAACAGAGATTTTCGGCGCCGCCCCCGATTTTACTTTAAAGAGCAACGATGGCAGCAATGTCCGCCTCGAAGACCTTCGGGGAGAAGTTGTGATGCTTAATTTTTGGGCCTCATGGTGCGGTCCTTGTAGACAAGAAATGCCGCTGATGGATGACATCTATGAAAAATATCAAAAATTCGGCTTCACCATACTCGCGGTGAATGTTGATGAAGATTCTGCCGATGCGGATCGCTTTCTTGATGCCGTTCCAGTGACCTTTCCGATTCTCTATGACAATGAGAGCCGGATAAGTGAACTGTATGGCGTAGACGCAATGCCGACGACAATTATGATCGATCGCGAAGGCAATGCGAGGTTTTTACACCGTGGCTATAAGCCCGGGTACGAAGACGATTACCTTAAACAAGTTAAGAAGTTAATCCGCGAATGATGTTCATAATCAAACAACGCATTCAGCCTTCCGGTAACGATCGGGCTACGGGGCGAAGTTTGTTCGCTCGATCAAAAGGCAAGGCTAAGTGCCGGATCGCTCCTTTCTTTACTGCTGTTGTCGTCTTGTTTGGCGCTACGGTTAGCGGCTGCGCAGATATCAAACCGTGGGTGAAACCCTACGAGCGAGACAATCTCGCAGACCCCATCATGAGCCTAAGCCGTCATGGTTATGCAGACGCGTATATGCATCATGTTTATCAAGCACGAGAAGGTGCGAGAGGTGCTGAAGGTGGCACAGGGGGAGGCTGTGGGTGTAACTAAAAAATCAGTTAAGGTATTCGCTCACCTGGTTGCCGCCCTCACGAGCATAGCGCTTTATAGCGTCAACACCTTTGCAGCGACGTTACCACCAGATGCGGTTGATATCATGCATCATCGCTATGATGGAGGGGGCATGGAGATTAGCGGCCCATCTGTTCTAGTGCGAAAGAGTATTGGGCCACAAGTGTCCGTAACAGGTCATTATTACGTCGATTCAATTTCGGCGGCATCTGTTGATGTAATCGCGACGGCAAGCGAGTACGAAGAGGAACGGACAGAATTTAGTGGCGGAATAGACTTTCTGCACGAGAAAACGATTCTTAGTGGTGGGTATACCAATAGTAGCGAAAACGATTATGAAGCAAACACCGCGTATTTTTCGGTGGCTCAAGACTTCTTTGGTGATCTGACCACCTTGTCGCTCGCTTACGCTCGTGGTTGGGACTCTGTCGGGAAACGGGGGCAGGCAGAAAGCGACTGGGAAGACAAAGATCTTCAGAATTATAATCTTGGCTTGACGCAAGTTATTACAAAAAACGCGCTGTTTAGCATCGATGTCGATGTGATTACCGACGAAGGAAAGCTTGAAAATCCCTATCGTCAAAATCGTTATGTCGACCCGAATGACAGCACGGCCTACCTATATCAACCTGAGGTTTATCCAGATACACGAACAAGCACAGCGCTTGGGTTTCGTGGAATGTATTTCTTACCTTATCGTGCTTCGGTCAAATTAGAATACCGTTATTTTTCCGATAGCTGGGACATTCAAGCAAACACCTATGGTGTTTCCTACAGTCATGCTTTCGACGAATCATGGATCTTCGAAACACGCCTGCGTTATTACGAACAGGATCAAGCTCGGTTTTATAGCGATCTCTTTCCATTCGCGAACTCTCAAACCCATGTTGCCAGAGATAAGGAGCTAAGCACCTATTCTGGTATTACGTACGGATTTGGTGTGAGCTATGAGGTCAAACAGGGTGTAATTCCGTTCGTTAAGCGCCTCCAGCTAAGCCTTTTGGCCGACATTCTTGATTACGACTACGAGAACTTTAGAGACGTAACCGCGTCGGGAAGTTACTTGCCGGGCGAAGAGCCGCTATATGAGCTCGACGCTTGGGTCACACGCACATCATTAATTGTCGAATTTTAACAGGACTATCAAGCATGAACGCCAACACTAACATCATCAAACATCGGCTTGCTTGGTTAATGGCAGCACTTTTCGTTTGTCTGTTTACGAGTTTGTCTGCTCTAGCTGAAGAAGCGGAAAGCCAGTCACCATTTACGGTCGTTGAGAATACGAGCTCGCCGTTTACCGAAGTAAAAAACGACGACGAAGCTTCACCGCAGAGCGAAACGGATGCACCTAAAGAGTATGCCATCGATAAGTCAAAACCGGTTGCTCTTAGCGTGGAAGAATTGAAGAAACAGGTCATCAAGCTCAATCGTGACCTCTTTATTCTCGAAGAAGATTTATTGTTTCCTGCAAATACCCAGTTTGTGGTGTTCCTTTCTCTCGACACTGGTCAGTTTCTAAAACTCGATAGCGTGAAGCTAAAAGTAAATGGTGAAGTCATCGCTGCACATTTATACACGGAGCGTCAGCTAAAAGCGCTTTCACGCGGAGGTATGCAAAGACTTCACATGGGCAACCTAAAAACGGGCGAGCATGAAGTGACAGTTTTTGTTGAAGGTGTCGGGCCTGATGATCGTGTATATAAAAAGGCAGCCACTCTAATCTTAGAGAAAGGCACCGAGCGTAAAGCAATCGAAGTTCGCATAAAAGATCGGTCGAACGACTACCAACCCGATGTGTCTATCATCGAGTGGGAGTGAGGTAGGCGTGTCGATCGTGCTGCATGGTTATTTCGAAATGCTACGTCTTTGCTGTCGTGCGCATCGTTCCCTTACTTTTAGGCTGCGCCAGATGATCGCGCGTATCGCTGTGCTCATCTTCGGGATGATACCGGTCAGTAACTTGATTGCCGATGATGCGAAGTTTGAAGCTGGCTCTACTATATCTACTCGCGCCAACGACCTGCTGTACGGCGAGGCACTGTACGAGTACCACCAAGGGCGCTTTTTCGAGTCGCTCACCGTCTTGAATGTTGCGAAAGAGAAGGGTGGTATCCAGCAGCACGGTGACCACCCTTTGCTCGTCGAAGGCGGTTTAATGCTTGCGTATGGCATGACGCGAGAGGCCAAAAAGCATTTTGAGGCGTTGCTGAGTCCCGATATGACAGCGCTTGTAAGCGCCGATGCTAGAAATCAAGCGTGGTTCTACCTTGGCAAGGTCTTTTACTTGGAGAGTGACCTTGTTGCGTCTCAACGTGCACTCAGTGAAGTTAATGCCGAGAGACTCCTCGAATCGGACGAGTCACTGTACCTTGAATGGCGCTACCTAAATGCGCAGGTGTTGCTTCGAGAAGGGCGAAATGAAAATGCGGTTGCTACTCTAAATACTGCTGACGCGCCCACACAAAAAAATGCAACGTCATATACCCACTCGTCATTTGCCACCGATGACGACAGCCTTTCCGATAGAGCTCAACAAAATGATTTGTGGTCAGTTTATAGTTTATACAACAAGGCGCTTTTGAGCCTCGATCACGGAGAAGATCGTGCAGTTGTTATGGATGGTCTGCTCGCCGCGCAAGAGCAACTCAAGCGCATTTCGAATCAACATGAAGCAGAGTCTGGCTCTGATGAGCAGGCAGAGCGTGCCGCTTTGCGAGATCGCATTTATCTAAGTTTAGGGCAGATATCGCTGCAACAGAACGCGTTCGTAGAAGCCGTTACGTATTTGCAAAAGGTTCCGTACTCGAGCATGGTCTCAGATGAAGCACTTTTCCAATATGCTGTCGCGCAAAGCAATTTAGGGCAGCATGAACTTGCACTCGCAGCTCTAGATCGACTAAACACGCGCACCTTGTTCACGCCTTGGTTGCAACAAGTGCCTTATGCTCTCGCTTTTTTATATGAAAGACTTAATGAGCCAGCGCTTGCCGCTCAGGCCTATAGGGCGGCAGGCGACCATTACGATGGAATCCTGAAAACAATCAAAGAGCAACAAGCATCTCTTGACGAAGTTACGATTATTGCGGCGCTCGAAACCGCGTTCTCCTCAAGCGAAGACCAAAGCAATGACGATTATCTCAACGCTGGTCGATTAGAACCTAAGCGCTCGCAGAACAGCCGATGCGAAAATATGGCGCTCACTGAAGCGCTAGGAGAGCAATCAACGCAGCGCGACGCCTATGGCCGACTTCGCGTTCTGCCTTCCGATTTTTATCTTGTCAACTTGTTAGCGACAGAGCCGTTTCAAATGGCGCTGCGAGACCTTCACGAGCTTTACGATTTGCAAAATGGTTTAAGAACATGGCGCTCGCGATTAGATTCGTTCGCATTGATGCTTGAAACTCGCGCCGCACAGCGACAAAGCAAGTTGGCGGCAGTCAGATCGGATCTAACTGCGCAAGATGCTGAACTATGGACGCTGCGATTCAACGAATACAAGCAAGCAATTGATAAAGCATTAGTGGATGAAGATGTGCGATTTTTTATGGATGAAAGCCAAATCGCATTCAATGCCCAGATTATCGAAGCCAAAGAGACGCTTAAATCCTTGCCGGCCGGCGAAGAGCAACAAGAATTTAGCGCTAAGCTGGCGCGTGTTCAGCGTTATTTTGACTGGTGGGTTGCGGATCGCTACGGCGTTAACCGATGGGCCGCGCAACGAGAAATATCAGAGCTGGGCGAATCTATCGACGAGTTCGAAGCTCGACGCCAATACTTACAAGCCGAGATAGAAAACAGCGCTTTCCAATCCGGATTAGAGAGCCGTATTCTCGAGTCGGGGGTTCGTCTCGACACGCTCGCTTCGCAAATCGATGTTGTATTAGTAGCGACTAGAGGCCGTTTAATCGAACAGGTTTCCAGAGAACTAGACCGCCAATCTTCCGAGGTCGCGCAGTATCGTCTAGCATCGCGCCATGCCCAAGCGCGATTGTCCGATCAATTGTATCGACAGCGCAACGAGGAACAAACCGAGCAATCTAAAGAGTCGTCAGATCGCGTTAGATCAGAGGGGCAAAAACAAGACTCTGCTCTAGAAAACACACCGCTAAGTGCGCACGGCGCGCAAAACGACGACACGATAGCAAAGAAAGAAAGCGCTGGAGCAAGCGCGCGTGATGTTCTTTATAAAGAGGCGTCCGCATGATGAGGGGGTTTATTCAAAGCAGCCGCATGTATTTGCATTACTGCATGTATTTTAAGTACTGTTTAGTGACGACAATCGCGCTCTTCATTTCAGGTTGTCAGATGTTTCAATCGGAACCAGCACGTGTGGCAGATCCTGCACTTTTAGAGAGTTTGCGTCCTGCAGATATTCAGCCTGCAACATTGAATAATTACACACAGTCAGATGTGGATCTTGAAGATGTCATTGCCAATTACTCTGAGCTCTTGCCGCTGCTAGAGTCGCCCGAGGATCAACTAACCGTATTGCACCGCTTGGCAGATCTAAAATTACTCAAAGGTGAGGAAATCATGGCCGAGCAGGCCATTGACGAGCTCGATATTGCGATTGATGCCTATAAAGGTCTTTTGCAACGCTATCCCGATCGCGAGGTTAACGATCGCGTTTACTACCAACTAGCAAAGACCTATGACTTAAAAGGCGAGGTCGACAACTACCTTTCAACGCTCACGATACTAGTGGGTACTTTCCCGAAGTCAAAATACACGGCGGAAGCACAGTTCCGAAGAGGCGAAATCTTGTTTAGCGCTGAAGACTATGTTGGTGCCGAACAGGCTTTTGAAGCCACTGTTGCAGTGGGTAATAGTTCATTCTTGGCGAATGCGCATTATATGAAAGGCTGGAGCGAATTTAAGCAAACACGATACAACGACGCGCTGTTATCCTTCGTCGATGTACTCGATCTTGTGATGCCGGATAGCCTAAAAGTGGGTGAGGTAGAGCAGCGAAGCCAAACCATGGTTGAAGATTTGTTTCGCGTAATGGGGTTGTCACTATCGTATTTAGGTGGCGCTGACGCCCTAGAAAACCTCTTTAATGTTGCCGGCCACCGAAGTTACGAGATCGTCGTCTACGACCGCTATAGTGATTTGTTAATCAGTAAAGAACAGTACAGCGACGCGCTTTCTGTTTATCGCCGTTTCATTACCTTACACCCTCTGAATCTTAATGCGCCTCGCTATCAAGCCAACATTATCGGGACACTCGAAAAAGCAGGCTTTAAAGCCGAAATCTTTGAAGAGAAGGTTCGCTTTGTTGATGTATATGGAATAGGTAGTGCGTTTTGGTTAGTCAACAAAGACCAAGACCTAGAGCCTGTATTTACCGAGCTAAAAATATTGCTGCCCGAGTTAGCAGATCGTCACTACGTTCTTGCACAAAGAGCAGAAAAGCAAAATCAGAAGCAAGCGCGCGCAAGCAACTACCGAAAAGCGGCACGCTATTACGGCGATTTTGTCGTTGCATTCCCAAGCGAACGCCAAACGCCCGAAACGTTAATGTTACTTGGAGAGTGCCGGCTCGCTTTAGAAAACTGGGCAAGCGCAATCTACGCATTTGAGGCAGCAGGGTATTATTTTCCGAGTTACGACAAAGCAAATGAAGCCGCTTATGCGTCGATATTGGCCTACAATGGTTTTTCTCGCTCATGGGATGCGAACAACCCTCGAGTACTAACAGCGAATAAAGATTTACGGCAAAAGAGTCGCCTGCGCTTCGTCGACGAATTTTCGACAGACAGACGGGCAGACGACGTTCTTTACTCAGCCACGCAAGATGCTTTTGCAGAGCAAGACTATGTTCAGAGCATCGAACTTACAGAACGCTTACTTGACTGGCAACCAAGCCCATCAAACAAGGTACTGGCCGAGACCCGGATCATAAAAGCGCACAGCCTATACGCGCTGAAGGATTATAAATATGCAGAACTGGCCTATGTTGCAGCGATTAACGGCTTGCCGAGAAGCGATCAAAGGCGGATAGCGCTGAACGAAAACTTAGCTGCAAGTGTTTATCGGCAGGCGGAGCTTTTGTTAGGCGCTGGCGAAACGCTTGCGGCAATCGATGAATTGTTGAGAGTGGGCGTCGCTTCGCCCTCGTCGACCTTACGAACCAACGCGGAATACGACGCGATTGCTTATCTGATTGAGTTAAAGAAATGGCCAAGAGCCATTACTGAAATGCGCACATTCAGATCTCGTTACCCTCAGCATGCTTTGATCGACACCCTGGTACCGAAAATGGCCTTAGCATACCGGGAAACAAGGCAGTGGGAACTTGCTGCTGACGAGCTCAAGACCATGATTCTGCTTGCTAAAACGGATCAAGAGAAACAAGACACGCTCTACATCGCTGCAGAGCTTTATGATCGCGCCGACAACAAGGCAAAGGCGATATCTAACTACCGCTCTTATGCGAATACCTACCCTAATCCGCCGAGTGAATATATGGAGGCGGCTAACCGGCTCGCAGAACTTTATGATGAGACAGGTGACCAAATTAAGCGTCGATTCTGGTTAGCAAAACAGATGAAGACGGTGGATGCGCTCGGGAGCGATGCAGACCAGCGCATGGTTTACCTTGCCGCCTCGGCTTCTGCGGTGCTTGCGAACGACGCATTCACTCGGTACGCGCGCATAAAACTGAAGCTACCATTAAATGAGTCAATGGCGAAGAAAACGATCGCGCTTGAGCGTGCGATGCAGGCGTACCAAAAAACTGCTTCCTACGGGATTTCCAGCTTTTCGACAGAAGCCGGTTACCGTATGGCCGACATCTATGTGCAGCTTAGCCAGGATTTAATGAACTCTGATCGACCAAAGGGTTTAAACGAACTTGAATTGGAGCAGTATGAGATTTTGCTAGAAGAACAGGCGTTTCCATTCGAGGATAGTGCAATTGATATTCACGAGCAAAACGCGAGCCGCAGCTGGAATGGTATTTACGACGATTGGGTAAAGGAAAGTTTTGCATCGCTTAGAAAGTTGCTACCAGGGCGTTATGACAAGCCTGAATTGACGGGAGGACTTGTCGATGCGCTGCAATAAGGATTTACGCTGGGCTCTAGGGTTTCGCATGACCTTCTCCACCAGGGCGCTACAAGATCGTTTTAAAGCCGTCGCTTTACTTGCCTTAGTTTGTGTATATAGCGGCTGTGCTACAGTCCAAAAACCGGCAGCGGATGTTGCTGAAGTTCAAGACATTGAGGCGGAGAAGGTAAAAACGCAACAAGCGTTCGCGGCTATCGTTCAAATCCATAAAAATGGCGATATTGACGACGCGAAACAGGGCTATGAAGCGTTCTTAGAACGCTTTCCAAACAATACAGCAGCGCGCATTAACCTGTCGCATATTGCCCTGCAAGCAGAACAGTATGATCAAGCCGGCGC